>JAJRRE010000131.1 GCA_024279745.1 Alphaproteobacteria bacterium | reverse complement strand
CACCGGGCTGGGCGCCAGTGATGGCGAATTTTCCAATACGAATTTTTCTTCCAATGTTGGCGATCTGATCGCAGCGGCAAAATACATGCGCGACACGTGGGAAGCACCAGCAATCATGATCGGCCATAGCCTCGGCGGTGCGGCCGTGCTGGTGGCTGCTGCCTCCTGTCCGGATGTCAAAGCAGTAGCCACAATTGGTGCGCCGGCGGATGCAGCTCACGTCATCCATAATTTTGGCGCTAAACTCGACGAGATCGCGGAACACGGTGCCGCCGAAGTTTCACTGGCGGGGCGCAAGTTCACAATTAAGAAGCAGTTTCTGGACGATCTGAACGCGCAGTCGATGCACGAGACGATAGGGAAATTACGCAAGGCCCTGCTTGTCTTTCATTCTCCCACTGACAACATCGTCGGGATTGAAAACGCCGGTGAGATATTCGGCGCTGCAAAACACCCCAAAAGCTTTGTGTCATTGGACGGCGCAGACCATTTGCTGAGCCGCCGTTCCGACGCGGAATTTGTGGCTGATGTGCTGTCATCCTGGGCGCGGCGCTATGTACCGCTCAAACAACAGGATGACGATCAGACGGCAGCTATGCAAGATGCAGCAGGTATTGTGCGCGTGGTCGAGACCGGCCTGGGGAAATTTCAGCAGCATGTTCTGGTTGACGATCATCGCCTTGTTGCAGATGAGCCGGTCAGCTACGGCGGGTTGGCAACCGGGCCGTCGCCTTATGACTTTTTGGCTATAGCTCTGGGTGCCTGCACGTCAATGACGCTGCGGATGTACGGTGAGCGCAAAGGTCTACAGCTCGACCGGGTGCAGGTTGATGTGACCCATGCAAAAATCCACGCCAAGGATTGCGCGGATTGCGCACAGGGGCGTGTCGGACGGGTTGATCGTTTCGAGCGGTTGCTAACCATCGAAGGCGATCTGACAACTGCGCAGCGAGAGCGGCTGGTTGAAATCGCCGATTTATGTCCGGTGCATAAGACATTGGAGAAAAGCTCCACTATTGCAACAAAGCTGGTCAGCAAAAACTAGAGTATGTTTGATTTTGATGGCAGCAGGTCGGTAAATCTGGGCGTGCTCTTAGGTTGCGTTTTTGCAGTTTGATCCGCCTTTCAATTGGAAGCAAGTCTTGCTGAAGGCGTGAGATCGCCCGGAAGTTATGGGCAGTATGCCAATAGCGGCAGCTTAAACGCATCATTGCTTCGCTTGGTTTAAGGCACTATTACCGCCGCTGCATTACGGCGAGTGCAGCGCTGATCGACCGAACAGGCCCAAACCGAAGCCTCTAGAGCCTGATCGTTTCAAGTGGAACAAGTCATGCCGGAGGCGTGCAGGTGCACGGGGAGTTTCCAATTGGAACGTGAATCAGACTCTAAAACAAGAACCTAAGAGCATGCCACTTCTGTGATATTGATCCCAGCAACGTCGATCATGCTCTAGAACCGGGCATTTGAATTGTGGATGCGGCCTGAAATGGCAGCGCTGATCGGCGTCATGGTGGGTGTGGTTTTAACCCGTGCCAATGTGTCTGTGCTGGCGAGACCTGTGAGCGGCAAACCATTAGCGCGCTCAAAAGCGACAATGGCCTGGCGGGTCAGGCGCCCATAGACGCCATCGATTTTAGATGTGTAGAGGGAATGGCGTTTCAGCTGGGTTTGCAGTTCATTGATGGCGGCTTTTGAGTGCAGAATTTTTGCCGAACGAAAGATTGATAATTGCCTGGCAAAGGCTGACGCGCTGACCGCCGTATTGGCCACGGCATTGGCTTTGTAGCGATGGGTGACCTTACCATTGCGCAACAATGAATTGGATTGGATATAGGTCCCCACATTGATCCCTATCACCGTTGCGCCTTTCGGGCTGTCCATCAATATCGGTGATCCAGAGGAAGCGCCGCCGGTATCGCATGTATGCAAGATCAGTTGATCGGCTTGGCGAAAGTCGCGGCGAATGGTTTTCCAACGGGCAGTTTTGAAATTTTTTCCGATCTTACAGGGCTTTGAATAAGCCAGTTGCCAATTAGCAAAATCCCGGTGATAGGCCAGTTGAAAAATATGTCGCGCTTTCGAGCGAGCGATCAACGTCGCCGACGCTTCAGCACGCACCGGCAAGACAGCTTTGGCACATATTGGATGGGCAAGGCGTACAAATGCCCAATCCTGGGTCGCATCGATCGGTGGCCGAACCGAGAGTGCCGTACTGCCGACCATGACATTTTGCCCGGCCGCGCGGCGCCCGCCAGCAATTGGTGAATGTTCGGTGATCTCATTATAGCGGCGCGCAAACACAAACTGGCTCATATGCGGTGCCGCATTGGTATTAACGCGAAACAGGCAATGAGAGGCTGTGGCGATGATGTCTTTTGCGACGCAGAAGGCCGAACAGGCCGTGGCGGTAGTGTTGTTGAACAACAGCCCCAGGCTTTCGCGCAGCCGCCGCAGACGTTTGGGCATTTTAGTTCTGTCATCTTTGCCAAAAACCGCGATTTTGTACACTGGCGGCGAAGATGTAACGGCAAAGTGAGCTGGGCGTGTTATTTGTGACAGTGCCGCTGCTTGTGTGGTATTGGACATCACCAAAGCGGTCCCAAAAACAATTGCCACCATCAGCCAAAGACGCAGGTGCGTCCGGTACTGGACATCGGCTTTGTTTTTCTTTGGTATCAATTTCCCATCCTGAGCCGTTATGGGGCCCTATTCAGTCCGCCAGCACATTACCGAAAATTAATCGTCTTGAAAGGCGCTCGTAAGGCAAAACGCACTAGAAGTTGCTCATGCGGCAATTGATGCCAAAAAAAGAGAGGTTTTGAAGATGTATATGAGCAGTGATCCAAGCCACTCGTCAACCCACGATGTGCGTAACGGGCTGATGATAGCGAAAAAATTAACTATACTTGCTGGTGCAGGTGTATTGGGGATAGGTCTTTTCGCCGGCACTGTGCCCGCAAATGCACAGTTCAAGAGCGCTGAGCAGAGCGTGCAGACGCCCTATGGGCGCGCACCACTGACATTTGCCGACATCGTTGAAAAAGTTAAACCGGCTGTTGTTGATATTCATGTGACCAGCGGCGGCGGCAAGCAATTGACCCGTAATGGTCCACGCGGCAGGCGGGACGGAGGCGGACTTTTACCAAACCTGCCTAAAGACCACCCGCTCAACAAATTCTTCAAGAAAAACTTCCCCAAAGATTTTGGCGGCAAGCGGCGACGCCAACGTCAGACACGGGCGCAGGGTTCGGGATTTTTCGTATCCGCTGACGGTTATGTCGTGACCAATAATCATGTGATTGATGGCGCTTCGAAAATTCTTGTCTCTCTAGACGGGCATGAAAAATTGGAAGCCACGCTGATCGGCACTGACCCGCGCACCGATATTGCGTTGCTCAAAGTCAAAGAAAAACGTTCTTTTCCCTTTGTGCGGTTTGCCACAAAGAAAGTGCGCGAGGGCGATTGGGTTGTCGCAATCGGCAATCCATTTGGTCTGAGTAAAACGGTGACTGTTGGCATCATTTCTGCCATGGGCCGCGATATTGGCTCCGGCCCCTATGATTTCATTCAAATCGATGCGGCTGTGAATAAGGGAAACTCCGGTGGGCCGACCTTTAACCTGGACGGTGAAGTGATCGGTGTGAACACAGCTATTTATAGCCCCTCTGGAGGCAATGTCGGGATTGCGTTTGCAGTGCCGGCGAAAACCGCCAAAGAGGT
>JAJRRE010000130.1 GCA_024279745.1 Alphaproteobacteria bacterium | reverse complement strand
TAATGCCCGAAGAATTATCTTCATTCTCAGAATGCTTTTTGACCGGGACTGCCGCGGAAGTCACGCCAGTTTCGCAAATCGATACGCATCATTATGCACCGGGGAAGCTGTCGGAAACAATGATGAACGATTATATGGCAGTTGTGCAACCCAAGAAAAGACATTCGGTTTAATAGAGTTGAATCTGAACGGCGGCCAATTAAATTGAAGCTCAGGAAACCCGGTGAAAATATTTTGGGTCGGATTAGTTTCGAGAATTTGTTTCCCATAGATAACTTTCGCAAAGGCACTTTCCCGAAGACGCTCTCCCAAAGACACTCTCCCAAAGACACTCTCCCAAAGACACTCTCCCAAAGACACTCTCCCAAAGACACTCTCAATGCGATAAATTCAGCCAGTTAACTATGATCGAACAATAAGTTTTAATAATGCCGGTTTTATATTCGAATATTCAGATATATAAAACCGGCATTAAAATCGTACTTAAGCAAAAGAAAATAAAATATATTTATGCTTAAGTTCAAACAAACCATCCCCCTCCTAAAGTGCCGAACGTTGCGCAAAGGCGATGTTTAACCTTTGGTTAACGCTGCGCGGAAAATAATCTTCCGGCAGGGTGGCCGTTGAAAGTGGTCGTTGAAGATAGTCCTTGAAGGTTACCTTGGAGGGTAGGCCTTGTGATTCTCAGGCTTGGCCTTTTGCCGCGGCCCGGTCACGGCGGTCCAGCGTGCTGACAATTTGTCCCAACGCTTTGAGAAACAATCCACGATCTTCGGGCAGCAAAGTTGATAGAATTTGTTCATCGGTCATCGCCGCCGCAGGAGCAACCTTTTTGAACATATCTGTGCCTTTTTCGGTCAATGCCACTGCATAACGGCGCGCATCTTCACTTGTGCGCTGGCGTTGCAGCAAGCCTTGGCCTGCGAGGCGCCGCACAACATCCGCCAATGTCGATCGATCAATACCCGTTTTGGCTACAATATCGGCCTGGCTTAGGTTTTCATTGCGCGCCACGCACGCCAGCACAGCATATTGTCTGGGTGTCATCTGTGATTGATGGTTTTCTTTTCCAAATAAATCGTCGGCGAATTGTCCGGCACGATGCAGCAAAAAAAGCGGTGACGCTTCCAACTGTTCATCACGTACGTTTTCTTTCATTTTACTCTCCCACACATAGTAAAGGTCTGCACGAACATTTCGCGCAGTTTAAAAGTTTGTTCAGGTTGTTTGAATTGCAGGCAGACATCAATTCAGTGGACAACATATAATAGATATGCCGTATACATGCTTGACCATTTGCACCAATTACGGGAATTTATGTGCGCGCCACGCGTTATGATACAAATAATTAGTGAGATTGGAACATTCTTTGGCAAACTTACCAATGTTCGAATGGTGAACGCTATGCCCGACCAACAGTTCAGCTTGTTATCAGTAATAATTAGCAACTTAAAGCCCGTATTTGAAAAATATGGACTGAATTTCTCTGCCTGTGCTGAAGCTGCGGGAATAACTTCAAAGGAATTGATTGACGGTAACAATTTAATTGATGTTGCGGCATTTGCCAGAATGTTGGAAACAGCCGCCGTTAGAATAGGCGACCCTTGTTTTGGATTGCGTTGTGCGCGTGATTATCCAATTAATTCCGTCAGCTTGCTTGGCTATATAATTGAGAATGCACCCACGACCCAAGAAGCGGTTGAGGCCATGCAGCGCTATCTGCGTCTGGTTATAGCCCCGGTCTATTCTTCATCTAGATCGCAAAACGGACTTTACTATTGGACGGTTGATTTCCCGCGCGACTTTGCAGCGCCGCGTCTGCAACTGGATTTTTTCATTCTTGCCATCACTATTCGGCGTTTCAGATATGCCGCAGACCCGTCTTGGCAATTGGTACAATTGGATTTGCCGCATGAAGATCCAGGTTGCGGCAAGCTTGGTGCTGAAATGCTCGCCCCGCAGATTAACTTCAATCAGCCGCAGGTTACTTTGGTGCTTGATGAGGAGAAGCTCAATCAAAAATTGCATCGTGGTGATCCCCGGCTTTTCAATATTTTGAAGCAACATGCGGAGAACCTGCTTCGGCAAACCCCTGATCCAGCGGATGTGGTTGACATAACCCGCCAGCAGGTAAAACTCATGCTCAGTCATGAAACCGTTGATCTGGAAACCATAGCGCTAGAATTGTCGATGTCGCCGCGTAGTTTGCAACAAAAACTGGCGCGGCATAACACCAGTTTCACGGCGGTTCTGGAAGATGTGCGCAGTGAGCTGGCGCGGTACTATCTGCACGAAACAGAATTGCCAATGATTGATATTGCTTATCTGCTTGGCTTTTCAGAAACCAGCGCTTTCACCCGCGCCGCGCCGCGCTGGATTGGCATGACGCCTTTGGCATTTCGCCGCGCCGGTAAAAAATAAGTGTACCCAAAATAAGCGTATAAGGGGCAGTACCAAAACAACTCACCGGCCGTCTATCGTTTTTGCAACGATGATCACGCGCTATTGATGGACAGCGCCGAGCGGGCGCGCGAGAAGAAGTCCCGGCGGATCAGCACAAAAATAATGATCGTTGAAACCGCAATGAATAATAACGGGTGAACGAACCACGACATAGCCGCGATGGCATGGTAAAAAGAGCGTAATCCTTTGTTGGAATGCGCGGCGGAGATACCGATTAATTCAGCGGCAGCGGCGCCATGCGCGTCGCAGACCTCACCATTATCGTCGGTTCTGGTCGGGCAAGCTCCGATCATGATGGCGCCATAGTGCGACAGTCGAAACGACCAGGCAAACTTAAAGAATGCGAATACAAAGATCGCCAGCACCAGAATAAGTTTCATTTCCCAAAGGATTGGCGACGACTTGGCGACAAAGGGAAGACGCTCCAATAAAATTTGAACTTCGTGGCCCGAGCCCATCAATGTCGTGAGACCGCCGACAATGATCAAGGTTGTGGAGGCAAAAAAGCCGCTGCCTTGCGACAGCGTTCCCAGCAGGTTTACATCCATGATGCGGTTTTCGCGTGAGGCCATTTCACGCATCCATGTGACCCGCTGGCGCTGGACGACGGCATTGATGCTTTGCTCATATAAGGCTGGCAAAGACGTCGCGATCTGATACCCCCACATCAGCGCCAGGAACCAGGTCAGGGCGATCAAATCAATTGTGCCGATAATGTTCAAATTGGAAATCCATGAGTGTCGGGTTGAAATACTGGTTCGGTGGGGATTGGTTTAGCTTGGCTTGGCGCCTGTCCACTTGCGGCGCTCCCGTTTGGGGCGCGTTTTCGTCATGCCCTCGCTGGTAAGTGAGCGTTACAATTTTCGCAATCGATCCAGCGCACTTTGCAAGATAATCGTTGCTGCTAATTTATCAATCACCTGTCCGCGGCGCGCCCGTGACGCGTCAGCCTCCAGCAAGGTCCGTTCGGCGGCAACGGTGCTTAACCGCTCGTCCCAAAGCAAAATGGGTAGCGCCGTTAGTTTGGATAAATTGCGTGCCAGCGCTTTACTGGCCTGGGCGCGCGGTCCCTCCGAGCCATCCAGATTGAGCGGCAGGCCGATAACCAGCCCCGCAACTTCATGCTCATCGATCAGCGTCAGCAGCCGGGCGCTATCGGCCTTGAACTTCGTACGGCGGATGGTCTCCAGTCCCGAAGCGATCAGTCTTGTGGTGTCCGATAGGGCCAGCCCCAGGGTCGTGGTGCCCGGATCGATACCGATCAGCCGTGAACCGGTGCTTATGGTCGGCATAAAATCCTCAGCCAGCAGGTAATAGGCCTGGGGGATTGGCTGCGTGGTCTCGTTATTCTTGTTACTTTGGGGCATAACGGGCCTTATGAAGGAGTAGCGGCGTGATGTGATAGCCGTACATGGGGGCAGTTATAGTTGCGTTAACAGTTTTGAAACACAGATGCTGCGGCCGTGGCCGCGGCCGTGGCTGTCACTGTCAGTGGTTTGGGTATTGTTGAAAAAAGGAATTGAATTGTGACTAGGCTGTCCTATTTTACCTTGCTGGTGTTGATGTTCGTGCCGGGTCCTGCCAATGGGGCAGATCAATTGCAGTCACTTGGCCAGCAGACATTGCAGATGTCAACGGGGCGTCAGCTCATTGATCTATCCCATAGGCGCGAGCAGTACAGCTCATTGCGGCTGAAGGTTCTGCGTGGCCGGTTGTTATTGTCCAAGCTTGTTGTGACTTATGGCGACGGGTCGCAACATATTGAAAAACGGCGCATTAATTTACTGAATAAAGAGCGCACCCGGCCGATCAATCCGCTAGAATCGGCGCGCTCGGTCAAGACTGTGTTGCTAATCTGGACAATACGCCGGTCAGATCCTCAAACCACGGTCATTGAGATTCTGGGGTTGCCTTTAGCGCCCGATGATCAATCCACCAGCACAGCTGGCCCTGTTGCGGCGACGTCCGGCGAGAGTAAATCAAACACCGGTTCTGGTCCAGGCGGCAGAACTTGCAAGCAGGTTGTCGCGGTGTCAGGCGAACCGGCCTGGACAAAAATTCCCACAGCCTATCTAAATTCGCTGCGGGCCTGGCAAAAGACCGTGCAGGCGCGCTATGGCTCGGGTTATAAGGTCTGGCGCGGGGCAAAGGGGCGGACCGTAAAATGCTATACCGGCCAAAAGGAGGGCAAGCCGGGGTGGATTTGCACTCATTCCGGGACCCCTTGTGATGCCAAACCCAGATATATCAAAAACTGATACATACCTGCTCACGAACCGGTTGTTGTACTTTGGCCCTCCTGGATTTGAGGCAGGCGATTGCGGCGGCCGGGAACCCAAATCGGGCGCGGCGCAAGGGACCCCCGTGTTCTGCTCTTGCCCTGATAGCACTGGTCAGGGTATGAGGGGCGGGGCTGGCGCGGGAAGTATCCCGCGACCCTTTGTCAATCAAGAAACCCCCAAGTGAGCAAGAAAACTCCAAGTGAGCAAGAAAACCCCAAGTGAGGCAGTATGGAAGTCGATTCTGCGACCGTCAGGCGTATCGCGCATCTTGCACGGATCAAAATTACCAAAGCCGAAGAGAAATCTTTGGAAAACGAACTGTCCGGCATTTTTGAATGGGTCAAGCAACTTGACGAGGTTGATGTAACCGATGTGGAGCCAATGACCAGCGCCGTGCAAATGACGCTGCGACTGCGCCCCGACAAGGTGACTGACGGCGAGAAAGCCGATGAAGTGACTGCGAATGCGCCGCTCAAGGAAGACGGTTTTTTCGTTGTTCCCAAAGTGGTGGAGTAAACCAGCATCACGGCGTGCAGGCCAAGTTACTCAGGCTATGTTACTCAGGCCAAGTCACGCCAGCCAAGTCACGCAGGCCAAGGCGCAGCGGCAGTTAAACCAACCGGGCAGGTGCTCTGCACCGGCGGCTGCTTACCATAAATATTTCAACATGAGCGAACCACAAAGATGAGCGACCTCACAAAATTGACCATTGCCCAGGCGCGCACCGCGCTTGCCGCCAAAGAGTTTTCTGCGCAAGAGCTGACCCAGGCTTTTATTGATGCAATTGCGGCGGGCAATGAGAAACTCAACGCCTATGTGTTGCCGACGCCCGAGCTGGCGCTGGAGCAGGCCAGGCAAAGCGATAAGCGTTTGGCGGCGGGCAAGGCAGGCGATCTGGAGGGGATCCCGCTAGGCATCAAGGATCTGTTTTGCACCAAGGGCGTGCGCACGACTGCCTGCTCCAAAATCCTGGCTGAATTTGTGCCGCCATACGAATCCACCGTCACGCAAAACCTGTGGGATCAGGGCGCGGTTCTACTTGGCAAGCTCAACAATGACGAGTTCGCCATGGGCTCTTCCAATGAAACCAGCGCTTATGGACCGGTGGTCAATCCGTGGCGGCGCGCCGGCGATGATCAAACGGATTTGGTGCCTGGCGGTTCCTCGGGCGGCTCGGCGGCTAGTGTCGCGGCAGAATTGTGCCTTGGCGCCACCGCCACCGACACCGGCGGCTCGATCCGTCAACCCGCCGCGCTGACCGGTACCGTCGGGATTAAGCCGACCTATGGACGCTGCTCGCGCTGGGGCACCGTTGCCTTTGCGTCGTCGCTCGATCAGGCCGGACCGCTGACCAAGACCGTGCGCGACAATGCTATTTTGCTCAAAGCCATGGCCAGTTTTGATCCCAAGGATTCAACGTCTGTGGATGTGCCTGTGCCCGACTATGAAGCGGCAATTGGAAAATCCATCAAAGGGCTGACCGTCGGCGTGCCAAAAGAATATCGAATTGAGGGGATGCCAAAAGAGATCGAGGCGTTGTGGAGCCAGGGCATCGAATGGATGAAAGACGCCGGTGCCAAGATCAAGGACGTCTCACTGCCGCACACTAAATATGCCCTGCCGGCCTATTATATTGTTGCTCCGGCAGAATGCTCTTCCAATTTGGCGCGTTATGACGGTATCCGTTATGGCTTGCGTGTTCCTGGCGAAGACATTACCGCGCTTTATGAAAACACCCGAGCGGCGGGATTTGGCGAGGAAGTGAAGCGCCGCATACTGATTGGAACTTATGTGCTGTCGGCAGGATATTATGACGCCTATTATCTCAAAGCGCAGAAAGTACGCACCTTAATCAAGCGCGACTTCGACGACACCTTTAAAGACGTCGACGTACTTTTAACACCGACAACTCCGGGCCCGGCATTTGGTATTGGCGAAGTATCGGGCGATCCAGTGCAAATGTATCTCAACGATATCTTCACAGTGACAGTAAATATGGCCGGTTTACCTGCTATATCGGTGCCGGCGGGACTGTCGTCGCAAGGCACGCCGTTGGGGTTGCAATTGATCGGCAGGGCGTTCGACGAGGAAACATTGTTCCAAACAGCTGCGACAATTGAGAGCGCCGCCGGCGATTTGGCCCGGCCAACACCCTGGTGGCGGCATTGATCAAGATCAATTCTTGTAGAAAATCAGTAGCTATTAGTTGAGAACCGCTGGGCCAACTAAACGTCGGGCCCAGTTGCAAGATTTGCTGCTTCAGCTATCAGTTAAGTGATCGAGTGGGTAAAAGCGTTACTGCAGAACATCACTTTTCAACTGATAAACTCACAAACGTCTAATGTATTGCTTGCGTCATCATGTCATGCACTATTGAATCTAATCTACCATTAGATTCGTTTCCACCAATGTCGCGCGCAACAAACAAGATGGGTCCCTTTGCAGATGAATGAAATGCCGCAGCAAATTATTTCCGCCAAAACCGACGGTGCAACCTCGGTAAACGCAACGAGTTCGGTTCGTTCGGCAAAAGATTGGCTGCAGGCGCTTAACAAATACCGAACGCCCTCCTTGAAACGCTCCTTGTTGGAGATGGTGTTGACGGCGGCGCCATTTGTTGCGCTTTGGATCTTCGCCTGGTGGGCCTTGTCGATCAGTTTCTTTTTAACACTGGCAATCGCGGTTCCTGCGGCTTTCTTTTTGGTGCGTATGTTTATCATTCAACATGATTGCGGACATGGCGCCTATTTCCGCCGCAAGGCAACTAATGACTGGGTCGGCCGTGTCCTTGGGGTTATCACC
>JAJRRE010000129.1 GCA_024279745.1 Alphaproteobacteria bacterium | reverse complement strand
GAAGAAATCGGCCTGCTTGGCGACAGCTTCAAGGCGCTTGAACAGGACGTCGTGCGCGGCAATATCCTCAAGACCAAAAAGCGTATCGATGGCCGCGATCTGTCGACCGTGCGCCCGATCCTGGCTGAAGTGCATATCCTGCCACGCGCCCACGGCTCGGCCCTGTTCACCCGCGGCGAGACCCAGGCGATTGTCGTGACCACATTGGGCACCGGCGACGACGAGCAGTTCATTGACGCGCTCGAAGGCACACGCAAAGAACGTTTCATGCTGCATTATAACTTCCCGCCCTATTCGGTTGGCGAAGTTGGCCGCACAGGCTTTACCAGCCGCCGCGAAATTGGCCATGGCAAGCTCGCCTGGCGCGCTATTCGTCCGCTGCTGCCCGACCATGACGAGTTTCCCTACACCTTGCGTGTGGTTTCCGAAATCACCGAGTCTAACGGCTCATCTTCCATGGCCACAGTCTGCGGCACCTCGTTGTCACTGATGGATGCCGGCGTTCCGCTGAAGCGTCCCGTTGCCGGGATTGCCATGGGTCTGATCAAGGAAGGCGAGGACTATGTCGTGCTGTCCGATATCCTGGGCGATGAGGATCATCTGGGCGACATGGACTTCAAGGTGGCCGGTACTGCTGACGGCGTGACATCGCTGCAGATGGACATCAAGATCACCGGTATCACCGAAGAGATCATGCAAATTGCGCTGAAACAGGCGCGCGACGGGCGCATTCATATTCTGGGCGAAATGGCCAAGGCAATGGATTCGTCTCGCGGCGAGCTGGGCGAACATGCACCGCGCATTGAGACCATCTCGATCCCGACCGACAAGATCCGTGAAGTTATCGGTTCAGGCGGCGCGGTCATTCGTGGCATTGTCGATGAAAGCGGCGCCAAGGTGAATATCGACGACGATGGCACCATCAAGATCGCCGCGTCAAAAGCAGAGTCGATTGAAAAGGCCTTGCAGATGATCAAGGCGATCACCGACGAGCCAGAAGCCGGCGTCATCTATAAAGGCAAGGTTGTGAAGGTTGTCGAGTTCGGCGCTTTTGTAAACTTCTTCGGCCCCAAAGATGGCCTGGTGCATATCTCGCAGCTGACCTCCGGCCGCCCGGCCACCGTTGGCGAAGTCGTCAAGGAAGGCCAGGAAGTCTTTGTCAAGCTGATGGGCTTTGATGATCGCGGCAAGGTGCGCCTGTCAATGAAAGTCGTCGACCAGGAAACCGGCAAGGAAATCCCGCGCGCTGAGGGGGAGCCTGAAGAAGACGACCGCCCACCGCGCCGGCCCCGTCGCAGACGCGACTAATGCAGAATGTCTCCGGAGAGACTAAGAAGTTCTATATGTCTCGCGGGGCTAATCCGCTTGGATAACTCTTAGCCAAGTGGAATGTTCAAGGGATTACGCCCAAGCGGGCCCTCCGACGGGCGGCGCTAACGCCGAGCGAACATTGTTCGCCGTAGTGCCCAAATTGCAAATAACTTAAAACGGGATGGCGCGAGCTGTCCCGTTTTTTGTTGGAACGGCTGCACAGACAATATTACCAATATTCGATTCAGCGCCCACAGGTAAGCCAGGATTGCCAGCGCGCCAAAAGCGCTGCGCACGCCGTGATGTTTGCCCCATTGTTCAATGAGCGCGCGCGACTTTGGCCCTGCCTCATCAAGCGGCGTATCGAGTAGGGCGGTGTTGAGCGGGATGATAAACAAAGAAGTATAGGGCCAGTTGGCCAGAATGAGCCCGGCGCCGATCAGCCAGCGTCAATCACCACTGACATAAAAAGCGCCCGCTCCGAGCAGCCCTGACAGCGCCGCGATTGGCGCCTGCATGGCGTGCGCTTTGGTGTAACTGGGCTTCCACTGGGTCAGCAGCGCCCGGTCATCAAACGCCAGCCGCGCCGGCTGTTCCGCCCAGTTGATAAAGAACGCCGCACCGGCAAAGACCGCCGCTAAAACAAGCGCCAATTGTCCCAAAAGTATCATAGCCAGTTCCTTTGCTACACCGGCTCAAACGTGACACCCTATTGCAACGCTATATCCAGCCATCCAGCGCTCAACTTCGCCCGCCAAGCGCGATTTGTTGGCGTGCATCACCGGCGGCCGCGCGCAAAAACGTTTCGGAATGATCTCCCACCAATACATAGTCTATGCCGTTCTGGCGCCAGCGGATCGTGCCAAGCCCGCGCAGGATCTCAAAGCTGGGTAATGCGTCCGGGCTGGTTGTTGTTTTCAAACATAATGCTATTGGGTGGCCGGATTTGTTTGGCAAATAAGCCAATTGAATGATCGGGTCATTGTTGAACTTCAACACCTGGCCGCGCCGGAACTCCAGCCGCTCAGCCGCCAGATCGGGAATCACCACGCGCTGTGCCAGCGTCGCCGAAAATCTCGCCGCCAAAGCAGCAATGTCGCTCCTGGTGATGCGCCGCGCTGGCGCCACGGTTTCGCGGCGATAAAGCGTGTGATAATCGACAACGCGGATGAGCCAGGTCGGATAGGCTTGCAACCCCGAAGCCGTTTGAGCGTTGCGCCAGCCTTGCGCCAGATAGCCGCTGACCAGCCCAATGGCCAGCAGCGCAATCGACGCCGCGATGCGCATGGCTGCGGGCCATGTTCGCCGCTGCCTTGTTGTTGAAAATGCTGGCGAGCGTTTTGACGGCGCGACCTGGGTTCTGCTGCGCCCTTCACGCAGCTCCGTACCGGAGTGACCTTGCAATATCATCTGCGCCAATGGATCATTTTCCGATAGCGCTGCCGAGCGCGCCGCTTCACGAGCCAGGCCCACGCCGCTTAACCTGATTGCGTGCAGCCGTTGCAAAGCATCCGCATCATGCACCAGCCCCTGCGCAACCTTAGCCGCCGCGTCCGTATCCAGCTGACCGTCAGCATATTTCAGCAGTATCTCATCGCAGATGGTCATGGCACTCTCCGCGATTGTCTGGCGGTATCTGAAACGGGTAGCACTTTATCCTGGTCCTCATCCTCGCCGTCCTCCATCAGCCGACCCAAAGCAATGCGGCCGCGCGCAATCCGCGATTCCAGTGTTCCTTGCGCAATGCCCAAAACATCGGCCGCTTCGCGGTACGTCAGACCGTCAATTGCAACCAGTGTCAGAGCAGCCGCCTGGTCGACAGAAATTGCGGTTAATCCAGATAACACTTCAGACAGTTCAATCTTCCCGATGGCCGCCTGTTCACCATCAAAATAACGGGTATCGCTTGCCAGCACGCCATAAGCCCGGCGTTGATTGCCCGTGCGCCGCTGCTCGTTCTTCCAGATCGAGTGCATGATCGAGAACAGCCAGCTGTCCAAGCGCGTATCGGGCGCATACTGTTGCCAGCGACTGAGCGCGCGCTCACAAGTGGCCTGCACCAGATCTTCACTATCAGACGGATGTCGGCAAAGCGTCATCGCAAATCGCCTCAGGCTGACCAGCCGAGCAACCAGATCACGGCGAAACGCCCCGCTCGGGCAGTTCGGCAGTTCTGGCGAAAGCTGAGGTTCGTTATCGTGTTCACGCGGCATGGCGCTCCCGTTCGATCTGGCCCATGGGTCAAGTCGGTGGCGGCACGGGCTTTCCATGCGGCCGGGGCCCATTGTAGAAAAATTACCGGCCACAGGGAAGAAGTCGTTTGCTCAGGTGTTATTTATTCATAACGACAACAAACTTGGCATAACGCCAATAACTCTGGTGGAGGAATATATGCGAAAAATTACTGGTTTTCTGGTTGTTTTAATCAGTACGGTCTGGCTTGCCGCGCCGGTTCTTGCGGGCAGTCATGGCAAAGCTAAATGGACCTTGTCGGGCGCCGACTCAAAAGTGAG
>JAJRRE010000128.1 GCA_024279745.1 Alphaproteobacteria bacterium | reverse complement strand
GACGGGTCTAGACACGATTGCGTCAGAAATCGAGACGGGGGCGTTTGAATTCTCCCGCGCGCTTGAAGATGTACATATGAATATTGAAAGCCGGCTAAGCGAGCTTATTGGGCCGGCGGCTGGGCGTCTGCATACCGCGCGTTCGCGCAATGACCAGATTGCAACTGATTTCAAACTTCATGTGCGCATGCGGATCGACGGTTTTTTAGAGGGCCTTGGCCAGCTGCAATTGACATTGGCGCGCAAGGCCGAGGCGCATTTTGATTGCATCATGCCTGGCTTTACCCATTTGCAGCCCGCACAGCCCGTCACATTCGGCCATTATTTGCTAGCTTATGTGGAAATGATCGGCCGTGACCGGTCGCGATTGAAGGATGCCCGCGTGCGCCTTAATGAATGTCCGCTTGGCAGCGCAGCGCTGGCCGGTACTTCCTTTCCCATAGATCGGCACATGACCGCGGCGCAACTGGACTTTTCCCGGCCAACCGCTAACTCGATTGACGCCGTTGCGGATCGTGATTTTGTTCTGGAAACCCTAAGTGCGACCTCGATTAGTGCCATGCATTTATCGCGCATGGCCGAAGAGATAGTGATTTGGACCACGCCGCAGTTCAACTTCCTCAAACTAAGCGATAAATTCACCACCGGCTCCTCGATTATGCCGCAAAAGCGCAACCCTGACGCTGCCGAGCTGGTGCGTGCGAAAATCGGCCGGATTGCCGGCGCCTATCAAGCCGTGCTGATGGTTATGAAGGGGCTGCCGTTGACCTACGCCAAAGACATGCAAGAAGACAAGGAAGTCACCCTTGACGCTTTTGCCAGTTTTGAGCTGGCAATCGCCGCCATGCATGGCATGGTCGCCGATATGGAGCCCAATCGCGATGTATTGTCGGCTGCGGCGGGCGCCGGCTATTCAACCGCAACGGATCTGGCTGATTGGCTGGTGCGCGAGTTAAAAATGCCATTCCGCGATGCCCATCATGTGAGCGGACAGATTGTGTCATTGGCTGAGAAAAAAAATCTTGATTTGGATAAGTTGCAACTCCAAGACATGCAAAGCATCGAGCCGAAAATAAATAAAACGCTGTTCAAAGTCCTTAGCCCTGTGAACTCCGCCAAAAGTCGCACCAGCTACGGCGGAACAGCGCCAGCCAATGTGCGTAAAATGGCCCGCATCTGGATCAAGAAACTGGAAAAAGAGCTGGCTTAGGGGGCGACATCACAGATATTCTCATGCAGGACGGCATAACCTATTGATTACGCTATGATTATACCACGAACTCGGCCACATGGCGCTCAGACACCCCGGATCGATTGGGGCAGATGAGTTACACTGGCGCGCACACATGAGCGCTCAAAGCTGATCCGGGTTGTTCCTGCCTCGCAGCTGGCTATAATGGGGCGGAGAGCACTATATTCGCTGCGCTGCCTTGTTTTGGCGCCTTTTGTTGTGCCTGCATTTAGACGCGTTGCCTGCTTTAGTTGCGGGGTGACAGGAACGGCAATTGGAACTAAACAATGTTTAGCTCCGCGACTGGACTAGCGAATAATCAGTTCTGGCAGATCATCAGATCTGATATGTGATTTGGCCAATTGGCAAGGTTTGGAATATGAAACACGTCAGGCGTAGCTTTATACTGGTTCTTGTGGCTCTCGGCTTGAGCGCTTGCGGCGTGCGCGGCGGCTTGGAAACACCAACCGAAAATGTGGCTACCAATAGTACCGAAGGAGCACAAGAAAAAGCTCCCAAAGAGCATAAGCCCTTTATTCTCGACGGATTAATCCGCTAAACCGGACCAAACTGACAGCCCGGCCAAAATCACTCGATCAGACTGATCCACACTATTTGGCCAATTTCCTCAATCTGACCGATCCGCTTGCAGTGCTAGATCAGCCCGGTTCAGTCCGCCCGAATTGGGCCGCTTGCGAGACAAATATCGCGATCCACCCGATTGGTGATACCATCTTGCTTCATGAACATAAAAGCTGATCGCCTATTTCCCCACGCTGCTCGCGATGCGATCTATTAAACCATGAGATCTGTCTGAGATCTGTCAAAGCGCTGCGCAATGCGCATCTTTTCAGCTAGGCCTTAACACATATGCATCATTTTTCTTATCAAGACGGCACACTCCACTGCGAAGGGGTTTCGCTGGTTCGCCTTGCTGAAGAGGTTGGAACGCCGTTTTATTGTTATTCCACCGCAACGCTGGAGCGCCATTACCGGGTGCTGTCGCAGGCCTTCGCGGATCAAAATGCGCTGTTTTGCTATGCGCTGAAGGCCAATTCCAATCAGGCCGTAATTGCCACCCTGGCGCGGCTTGGCGCGGGGATGGATGTGGTTTCGGAAGGCGAATTGCGCCGCGCCCGCGCTGCCGGGGTCCCCGCCGATAAGATTATTTTTGCCGGCGTCGGCAAAACCAAGGAAGAAATGGCCTATGCGTTAGGCGAGGGGATTTTATCGTTCAATGTGGAATCTGAGCCGGAGCTGGAACAGTTAAGCGCTGTTGCCAGCGCGATGGAGGCGGCCGCCTCGATCTCCATTCGCGTCAACCCCGATGTTGACCCCAAGACCCACGCTAAAATTTCGACCGGCAAAAAGGAAAATAAATTCGGTATTCCCTTTGCCGATGCGCCGCGCCTTTATGCTCGCGCGGCTGAATTACCGGGCATCAAGGTCAGCGGAATTCATATGCATATCGGCTCGCAAATCACTGACCTGGAGCCGTTTCGCGATGCTTTCATGCTGATGCGCAATCTGGTTTGAGAATTGCGCGGCGCTGGCCATGAGCTGACCCATCTGGATATGGGCGGCGGTCTTGGTGTGCCCTATCGTGGTGACAATGATATCCCGCCCGACCCCAGCGAATATGCACGTATCATACGAGAGACCGTCGGCGATCTAAATATGCAGCTGGTGTTTGAGCCGGGCCGCATGATTGCCGCCAATGCAGGCATATTGGTCGGCAAGGTTCTCTATACCAAACCGGGCGCGGGCAAAACCTTCACCATTGTCGATACGGCGATGAACGATCTCATCCGGCCAACGCTTTATGACGCCTATCAAGATATCTGGCCGGTGGAAGAAGCCAAGCGCAACCAGCCAAATATCATTCAGGACATTGTCGGCCCTGTCTGTGAAACCGGCGACTATATCGCGCTGGACCGGGCATTGCCGCCGCTGCAATCGGGTGATCTGTTCGCTATTTTAACGGCGGGTGCTTATGGGGCGGTGATGTCATCGAGCTATAATTCGCGGCTTCTCGTGCCTGAGGTTTTGGTGCGCGGCGACGATTACGCGGTTGTTCGCCCCCGTCCCAGCTATGACGATCTGATCGGCCTCGACCGGCTCCCCCCCTGGCTAGAGTAAAGCGCGCCGCCCTGGCTGGATCGTTAAATGCTGGTGCAAGCGAGCGCACCGGCTCCAATGAGAACTTAAACAAAGCTCAAACGCCGCGCCGCCAAATCGTACCGTGCCCCCAAGCCATATTGCCCTTTAACGCTCAGCACTCCCAACACCACGCCTGCGCCCCGTGGCCGCCCGGGCCTGCCCGCTACCTTATGACCATGGCGAAGGACGGAGTGCAGGCGTAGACTTTGCCAAGACAACGATTTACGAGCCTCATCATCAATGGAAATTCACCAATGGAAGATATCTTCAATCAAGCCGTCGCCGCCTTAAAAGCCTTGCCGCAAGTGGACCGCGAACGCATTTCATGGGAAATCATCAAGCGGTTGGAAGACAAGGGCGAGTGGGACGCGATCGTTGGCTCGGACCTGGCCCAGCAATGGCTGGCCAAAGCGGCAAATCAGGCCCTGGGGGAATATCACAAAGTCACCAAACGGCTGGCCATTGCGCCGCTGGCGGCCTGCACCAACGCCTCATTGCGCGAAGAAACCTATTGGGCTGAATTTGACGATCTACCGGGTGACATGCGCAAACTGGCAGAGAAGAATTTCCGGCTGTGGCAGGACAACCCAACTCATCCCAGCCTGCGTTTCAAGCAGATCCATAAGGATCTACCGGTGTTTTCCTTCCGCGTCGGGATGCGTCACCGCACCGTCGGCGTGCAGGCCCCCGACAATAAAATCGCCTGGTTCTGGATCGGCTCCTTTGCCCATTTCAAAGAAGTCATCACTGGCACTTAGAACGCCCAGACCACTGTGATCAACGCTTCCAGCGGTGAAAAAATGCCCCGACGAACGGCAGTTTCCGACGCACGCGCCATTAATTGGTTTTCCATAAGCTGAAATTACAGCCAATTGTGATCGGTATTGCCGCATTTGTCGTGATAGGGTGCGGCCCATGACACTGGAAAAACCATTGGCCGGCTCGGTTTTAAGTGAAGCTGATGCGGCAGGCTCTAAT
>JAJRRE010000127.1 GCA_024279745.1 Alphaproteobacteria bacterium | reverse complement strand
GACTTACCGGCAATCATGCAACGTTGTGCGGGGGCAAGGGCAAATGCGGGCCGAGGACTGGGACCGCTCAATCATGGTGCTGGCGATCTGCGCTTCTTCAAGCGAATAATCCATTGCGCCATTGACGGCATCCAGAGCGCCAATGGTCAGCACTGTGTGGTGGGCGCGAAAGGCGCGGATCTGGGTGACTACCATTGTGCCGACAGTCTGGCGATTGTCTGAATTATACTCGCCGCCCAGCAGAAATATCTTGTTGTCAGTCGCCGGCGAATGAACTGCCTTGGAGATTTCAGCCGAGTTGGTGACAATTGTCAGGCCAGAAATTTCAGATAGCTTCTCGGAGAGAGTACAGCGTGGTTGAGCCCGTTACGATAAACAAGGTTTCGCCCGATTTGAATAACGAAGCTGCTGCGTCGGCTATCCGCAATTTGGCCTCGGCATTTTGCGACATGCGCAACTGAAAGGGCCCATCGCCAAACAATCGCGGCAAAGTGGCCCCGCCATGAACTTTCTGCACCTTGCCCGCCTCGTCCAGAGCGGTCAGGTCGCGCCGCACGGTTTCGCGAGAGATCCCAAGCAGCGCCGCAAGCTCCTCAATGCTGGCCTGATCTCTTTGGCGAACCACTTCGACAATTTTCTTGTGGCGCATTTTAATTTTCATTGTCTCTCGCAATACCAAGATTTAGTGCTGAAGTGAAGTATTCAGCCAGGCCAATTTATACGCCTCACGTCACGGGGCATTGACTGTAAAGTGGGTAGTCTAAGCTGCAATCAGGCAAAAAGCGATGGACTCAAATGTGCGATACCACAAAAACATCGTGACATACCACATACTGTTTGACCGATCAGCCTTGCCAAATTAGCATCCTGCCTTAACCCCTCAGCAGTTTGGGGAAAACAGAATATCTGGGAGGAGAACCACTGTGACAACATCAAGAAGATCGTTTTTGAAGCACGGCGCACTGCTCAGCGGTGCGGTAGCTTCAGGGTAAATTTTTAGCGCCGTTTATTCGCACCGCCAAGGGTGGACAGTCCAGCAACTCCGTGGTGTTTGCATCGGGCGAGCCGCTGACCGGCAATTGGGACCCGACATCGCACACTATTCTTGGGCAGATAAATTTCTAAGGATATGTCTTCGGCCGGTTAACCAGAACGCCGATGCGAGCCGACAATCCAGCAAAATTCGAGTTGGAACTGGCAACCTCCCATAAGCTTATTAACGAAGGCACGCTTGAATATACGCTGCGTAAAGGCGTTACATTCCACAATGGCAAACCCTTCACTGGCGCGGATGTGAAGGCAACCTTTGAATACTCTTCGCAAAAGCGTAAGTCGGCCTGGTATCCCGGTCCGGCGGATGTTGAGGTTGTTGACGATTACACCGTGCGCCTGCACACCAAGAAACATGGCTATCCGGCATCAGCCTACGTTCTTCTGGCCAGCTTCCTGCCGATTATGTCAAGAACGGCGATGCGCTGAAACAGCGGCCCAATGGTACGGGCCCGTTCAAATTTGCCGAACAACGCAAGGATGAAAGTATTCTTGTCGGTTTTGACAAATATCATGAAGGCGCGCCGAAGCTGAATGAATTCCGGTTTGCTTATATGGGCGACGCCAATACGCGCGTGCTGGCTCTGCTTAATGGCGAAGCGGACATCATTGAACGCCTTGAGCCTGAACAGCATGATACGTTGAACACAAAGCCTGATGTGCGTGTAAACAGGACAGTCTCAACGGAAAACAAATATCTCCATTTCCGCTGCAACAAGGCGCCGTTTAATGATGTACGGCTGCGCATGGCCGCATGTAATGCCATTGATCGCTCGGTTATTACGGAAGTTTTGGGTGCCGCCGGTCATGCGTCTTCGAGCTATGTCTCATCGGTGAAACTTGGTGGTCAGGACATACCGAATTATCCCAAGTATGACCCGGCCAATTGCCAGAAGCTGCTTGCTGAAGCTGGCTTTGCCAAAGGCAAGGGGCTACCGGAGCTGGAATATATTACCTCCACCGGCTTCTATCCCAAGACCAAGGAATACGGCGAAGTTATTACGGCAATGCTGCAGGAGCAGGGCTTTAACGTTAAGCTGACGGTACTGGAAACCGCCGCCTGGCTTGATGTCGTTGATCGCCAAAAAAGTGCCAAGTCTTTCGCTGTTCACTTCGGTCCTTATTCATGGCGTGCGCAAAAATCTTGACGGGGCCTATTTCTATCCCAATGGTCCGATCGATTTATCAAAAGAGACCTATAAATAACAATCGCAGTTATTTGAAACCAACACTATGGCTGCCAGACCTGGCGGCCATAGTCATGCACGCAGGGGAAATAACTTGGCCTTCGTACTTTCCTTTCTGTTATGCCGGCTGTCGCAAAATCTGGTCAACGTCCTGCTCGTCGGCTTTGTCATTTTTTCCCTGTTCCGCATCATCCCCGGCGATCCCGTGCGCATCACGGTTGGGCCGATGACGCCCGATGATGTGGTTAAAAAAAGAAACCAAGGACCTTGGCCTGCGCGACCCGCTTCCCATTCAGTTCGGGCGTTTCGTTCATCAAGGCCAAGAGCGGCGCAAGCGTTGCCGGGGCCGCGATCGTAGCGAGAAAACTCTTCAAAACCGCGCGTCAGTGTTTGATCTCATCAAGGAATCTATTCCATTTTCGGTGCAACCTGCCGGACTCGGGGGCGCGCTGGCACTGATATTTTCGCTCCCCCTTGGTATTGCGGCGGGGCTGAAGCCAGACGGCTGGGTCAGTAAACTTACCTTCGCTATTAGTTCTATTTTCGTGTCTTTGCCCAATACCTGGCTGGCGATCCTATTGATATTGATTGTCTCAACCGAGCTGAGATGGCTTCCGGCCATCGGCTATAAGAGCCTTTCTTATGCCTGGTTGCCGCCCATCTTGTGGGATAAGGGAACGTGGACGCATTTGTTTGGCACAGATCAGCTTGGCCGTGATTTGTTGCTGCGCTCGCTGACCGGACTGCAGAACGCTCTGTTGATCGGCGTTGTCAGCGTGATCGGTATGTTCGTGGTGGGCGCTATGATCGGTATCGTGTCGGGTTATCGCGGCGGCTGGACCGACATGATTTTGATGCGCATTACCGACGCGCAAATGTCGATCCCTGTGGTTATTCTGGCCATCACCATTTTGGGGATCTCGCGGCCGACACCCTTTACCGTGATCCTGGTTCTGGTACTGGCCGGCTGGCCGACTCATGCGCGCGTGATCCGCTCCGTAACGCTGACCGAAAGCAAGAAAGAGTTTGTCCGCGCGGCCCAGATCATTGGTGCCAGTCATTCGCGCATCATGCTGGCCCACATCGCGCCAAACATATTGCCGCCCGTGGCCTTTATCGCTGTGCTTGATGTGGCGCGCATGATGATCTTTGAAGCAATCTTCGGTTTCATCGGCATTGGCATTCAGCCGCCGACACCCACCTTCGGTAATATTCTGGCCGATGGCACCAAATATCTGATCAATGCCTGGTGGATTACCGTGATCCCTGGTCTGTTTCTGTTTACGGCCCTGATCAGCCTTAATCTGATTAGTAATTCCCTTGAAAAAGCGCGCAATGATGTGCTGGGAGGATGCGGCTGATGGTATCCACGGCGACCAACGGTCAGCCCTTACTGGCGGTCAATAATCTTGATGTCGTCGCGCGCCGGCCGGACGGCGATCTTCGCGTTCTGTCGAACATCTCATTTGATCTTGCGGTTGGCGAAGTTAATGGCGGTAAAACCGGAGCTTGATCAGGCCACCGGCCAAAAAAAAATATTCGATCTGTTCGACGCGGTCCGCATCCCCTCGCCCCGGGCGATGGTTATGGCTCCGCGTTTGCTGATCCTTGATGAGACATTGTCCTCGCTTGATCAGCTGGAACAGGCGCGGCTTTTGGAGCTGTTTGACGAATTACAATCCAAACACAAGTTTACCTATATTTTTATCTCTCACGATCTGGCTCTGGTGCGCAAAGCGTGCACGCGCATTGCCGTGATGTATCTGGGGCGTGTTGTTGAGCTGGCTGAAAACAGGGAGTTGTTTTTTAAGCCGCGCCATCCCTGCACGCGCGCCATGCTGGCGGCCCTGCCAACCCTTGAAGACAATCGCTATGATGCTGCGACCTGCCTGCTTGATGGCGAGCCGCCAAGTCCGGTGCATATCCCGCAAGGATGCAGCTTCAAAACGCGCTGCCCCGATGCTATCGACGCTTGTACCGCGCAATTGCCGCCCCTTTGCAAGGCGGGCTCGACGCTGGTTGAGTGTCACCTGTTTGCACAAAAAGAAGCGCTGCAGCAGGCTGGCTGGCTGATTGGTGCTTGATACAAAATGTGATTGTGTTGTTGATACTTCGCTGTTTTCTTCAATAGTACACGATTTGTCATACCGGTGCGTGGCACACGAATGTCCGGTTCAATCCCACACAAAAGCACAAGGTCCAAAACAGCAAAATTGTCATACCGGTGCTTGTCACCGGTATCCCATTTCAAATCGGTAAAATGGTTGATTTTGACTTGCTCTTAGCACATCTGAGGTATCTTCTTTGTGGCAACCGGGATCGCGGGAACATGCCCCGCGATGACAGCGTTATGTGGTGCTGACGGCTGGCAGCAAACTGTCAAACGACCAAATAATTACACCGTCATCAGGGCGCTCTCCCAGCTTTCCTGGCGCATCTTGTGGCGCGCGCGCATGAGCAGAATATCGGCATATTTCAGATAGTCAAAGGGGATTGGCGCCATACTCTCAGTCGACAATCTTTAGATCCTTGGCGGCATTGACCATATAGTTGGTCACATAACAATCGTTGAAACACGGCACGCACTCCATACCGGCGGCTTTGGTGTCGGCTTTGCGAAAATCGGCGACGATGGCAAACTTCTCCTCCTCCCCCAGATCATCAAACAGCAGGCCGCCGGTTTGCTCATCGCTCATCACCAGCGCCGGCGCGATCCCAGCCTTTCCTGCAGCCGTAGCCATAAGGGCACCACTGCTGGTAACAATCAAGCGACGTTGCTCATTGTCCGGCACCTTGATCCAGTAGCTTTTTCCAGCCTCAGCGCCATCGAGACGTCCGGACGTTCCATCAAGCCCCATCTGCATCGGATGCGCCACGGGCTGCACACGGTGCGATAGCGTGGCCCCTGGTCGTAAAAGCCCGGAAAAGCTGTGAATTGCCAGCTTTGCATTGTCCTGTGCGTCTTCCTCAGGTGGGTATCCTTGCGCCATCGACCTGCCCTCAACTGCTTTCGCCTGAACTAATCGGACCTACAATTGCGGTCAGGCCACGATTTACTGCTGTAACAATGCCGAAACAATTAATACGGTCAAACTGTTTTGACCGAAGCACGGAATATTTTACTAAATTTTGTGGTATTTGATGTGCTTCATGATAATCAAGCAATTCAAGCAATTCAAGCAATTTCAATCCAGTCTGGCGCAGAGCAACAGGTCTGGGCTGGCGATGCGCTTCATGCCATCGCAAAGCGGAGCAAACAAACACTATGGCCGCCGTTGATCCCTTTCGCATATGGTCAGCACAAAAGATGCTTCGCGCCTATGCCACAAAGGACGTTTCGCCGGTTGAGGTGCTGCAGGCGCATTTGAACCGCGCGCATAAAGTAAACCCGGCAATCAATGCGCTGTTTTCGATAAGGGCGGAAGCCGCGCTTGAATTGGCCAGACAATCTGAACGGCGCTGGCTGGCGCCCCCCCCCCTGCGGCGTGATTGATGGTGTGCCTGTGCTGTTGAAAGGCAGCATTGAATGCAGGGGATTTGATTATTTTCACGGCAGTGCCGGCTATGACGGATCACCAGCGCGAGAAGATGCACCACCAGCCGCCAGGATCAAAGAAGCCGGTGGCATTGTATTCGCCAAAACGACCATGCCGGATTTTGGCATGTTGGCGGCCGGTGTCAGCTCAGCCTTTGGCGTCGTGCGAAATCCGTGGAAGTTAGATGCCAATACCGGCGGCTCCAGTGCCGGCTCCGGGGCGGCCGTGGCCGCTGGTCTCGCCCCTCTGGCCGTTGGCACCGACATTGCCGGGTCGGCGCGCCTACCGGTCGCCCATAATGGACTGGCTGGGCTCAAGCCCAGCCGGAGCCGCATCCCTCATCTGGCACCCACCCAGCCCGTTACGGGCGGCCGGTCCCATGGCCCACTCAAGCGAGGATGCCGGGCTGTTAATGAGCGTTCTGGTACAACCCGATGCGCGCGATTTTGAAGCTCTGCCTCCTTGCGCTGCAGCACCTTATGCAGCTCTTGCCGAGACAGCGGATGACTTTCTATCGGGCAAGCGTATCGGCCTGATGCTCGATATGGGCTTTGGCCAACGCCCAGAATCTGCTGTCATAACCATTGCTGAAGCTGCGGCAAAAATTTTTGCAGACGCTGGCGCTATTGTCGACATTGTCCCGCAGGTCGCACTGCAAGACCCAATGCCTGCGCTCAATCTTTTTCTACAGTCACGCGTCCACAATGAACTCATGAGCCTTCCCCTCGCCCGGCGGCATCTGGTTCTGGAGCATTTGATCGAGTGGAGCCGCCGCGTTGAAATGGCCTCCGCGCCAGACTTAAGCACCGCACTTTACGGCCTCGAAGACTTCAAGGCGCGCGTCACTCACATTTTATCACCCTATGACTATGTTATTTCGCCGGCGATGACGGTCGTTGAGTTTCCTGCCGAAGCAGTTGGCGCTGACGACGATGATCATTTTGCCCATTACTCCTATGCCATTCCGTTTAATCAGACCGGCGCCCCAGCCATCACAGTCCCCGCAGGCTTTGCGAATGCCATGCCCGTCGGCATCCAGATTGCAGGCAGGCGCAATGATGGTCTGGGATTGTTCCGCGCTACAAACATCTTTGAGCGTCGCCGCGAGCTGAAAATGAACTGGCCACAACTTACCAAAACCTGAGCGGTGCGGCTCACTGTTTCAAACAGGACACATAAGGAGGGGGAATCGCAGGCAAACTATAGAATAACACTTGTTGCGAATCGAGAGACATTAGAGGTTGTGTTGAAATGAAGTCTTCGCTGTAAGTTGTTGTTATAGGACCCGATTGCGGTCTGGACGTTATGAGCGTTTTGGCAACCCCGGCGGGGGGGGGGCGTGTGTTCAAAGGGGCACCGGTCCCTCTGCATGGGGCCAGGCAAGAGTGGGTGTTTGGTGCTGGTGCGACACCGTCTAGGAACGTTGGCGCCCGCTTCAAATTTTTGATTGCCTCTATCGGGAGATACTAATGCCTAGATTTTTTCAGTTGTTTTCTGCTGTTTTGGCGTTTATTGCGCGCCTGCATGCCACAATAAGTGGACGTGCGGCTCCTCGTTGGTCGAGAGATGGCCATGGCCCCGTCCGCGGGGATGGCTCTATTCATGGTGACATATTTACTGCCCGCACCGATCACATGCCTGAGTGGGGGAGCGGTCGCGCTTTGCGCTTTTTAGTGAGGCGGTTGGCGCTGTTTGGCCTAATAGTTGGAATGCTTGGCACCACTCCAGTCTACTCGGCCAGTCTAACGACGCAATTTAGCTCAAATAATGGCCAGGACGGCAACATGTTTGACGTTGTTACATTTGGGAACAGCCTCACCGTTTCTAGCCTGTCACTTAACTTAGATTCTGGTACACACACTGTCCGACTTTACACCCGGTCCGGGACCTGGGTAGGCTTTGAGAATTCACCGGCAGGCTGGACACTTGTTGACACATCTACCGTAGCGTCTGCCGGGCTCAACAATCCAACATTTTGGGATCTCTTGGACTTCGTCTTGCCAGCCAATTCGAGAACCGCCCTATACGTAACCATATCATCAGGTGGTGCACCGATGAATTACACCAATGGTCGGGCAGTAAGCAATGTAGCGGCGTCGAACGGTGACCTGCAAATCTTCGAAGGAGCAGGAAAATCATTCGCTTTTTCTGCAACATTTAGCCCAAGGATTTGGAACGGCACTATCACCTACGCAGTCGGCGCCGCCGACACCACGCCACCCCTCTTCTTAAACATTCCCCCGGACTTCAATGTCGAGGCGACGAGCGCGGCGGGCGCGATCGTGAATTTCACGCCGCCGACGGCCAATGATGCGGTGGATGGGGCTGTCGCGGTTACGTCGAGCCCGGCATCGGGATCGCAATTCCCTCTGGGCAACACGACCATCACCTATACGGCCACCGATGCGGCTGGCAACACAGCGACCGCGACGACCGTCGTCACAGTTCAGGACACGACGTCACCGATCGTGACGGCTCCGGCTGGTATCACGGCCGAAGCGACCAGTGCCGCCGGTGCTGTCGTGAATTTCACACCGACCGCGACCGATACCGTCGGCGTGACCTCGCTGATATCGGTTCCCGTGTCCGGCTCGACCTTTGCAATCGGTACGACCTCGGTTACGGTCACGGCGCTGGATGCTGCCGGAAATAGTAATACGGCGACCTTCAACGTAACGGTTCAGGATACGATAGCACCGGTGATCGCGGGAATGCCATCTGATATCACCCAAAACACGGATGCGGGCGTTAACAGTGCCGTGGTGACCTGGCCCCCCCCGACGGCCAGTGACAATGTCGGCGTGACCAGCTTCACATCGCCCCATAATCCCGGCGACACGTTCGCACTTGGCACCACAACAGTCACCTACACCGCTCTGGACGCGGCTGGAAAATCTTCCACGGCTTCGTTCACTGTTACGGTTTCCGACGGCGAGAAGCCAGTGATTGCTGGCATGCCTGCCGATATCACGCAGAACACCGATGCAGGTGTCAACACCGCCGTGGTTACCTGGACCGCCCCGACGGCCAGTGACAATGTCGGGGTGACCAGCTTCACATCGACCCATAATCCCGGCGACACGTTCCCACTTGGCACCACAACAGTCACCTACACCGCTCTGGACGCGGCTGGAAAATCTTCCACGGCTTCGTTCACTGTTACGGTTTCCGACGGCGAGAACCCGGTGATTACTGGCATGCCTGCCGATATTGTCATTGATGTAGATTACCCGAATAGCAGTTCTGTAGCGGCCTGGACAGCACCTACCGCCAGCGATAATGACAGTATCGCAAGTTTCACTTCGAACCACAATTCCGGCGACGCGTTTCCGCTCGGCACGAGCGTCGTGATCTACACGGCGACCGATAACAGTGGCAATGTAACGACCGCTTCGTTCAATATTACAGTCAACCAGATCCCGCCAGGCCATATTACCATGACGGTGGTATCGGATGTCAGCGACGGCACCTTCAACTTCACCTCCAGCACGCCGCAGCTCAACTTCGCCCTGACCACTATCGATGGCGCGGCGCAGTCGACACCGGTGACCATCAAACCGGGAACCTATGTGGTGACGGCCACACTGCCGAGTGGTTTCGGACTGGTCTCAGGCTCGTGCACCGACGCTGACAGTACTGTCAGCGTGGGCGCAAAGACAGCGACGATCAATCTTCAGTCCGGCGAGCAGGTAACATGCTTATTCACTGCCGCAGATTCGCGCACCAAGACGACGCGGACCATCGCGCGTTTCCTGAAGCGCCGGAACGACCGGCTGCTGTCCACGGAGCCAGGCACTGATCGCCAGATCGCGCGCCTCAACCGTGCGCAGGGCGGCGGTGGCGGACAGGGGGCCGGATTTGCGCAATACCCACCACCAAGGGCCCTGGGCAATGGTGGTGTCGCACTGTCCGAAGCAGGCTCGGCAGATGCCACCGGCGGCGGCGCAGGAACGACGGCAGGCGCTCCCAGCCGCGTAGCCGCGCTTGACGGCGTATTCTCCGGGACGTCGCAAAAACACCATGAATCGGGGCTGATCAGTCGCCTCCCCTTCGGACTGTCCCTCATGCAGGAGGGGCGCGCCTCCATTTCCTTTTCGACGAGCCTCAGCGAATTGAGACGCCACCATGCGAGCGAGAAACAGAGGCGGGTGATGGGCCTGCTCGGCAAGGAGGGTTATGCCGCGGCCGGCGCCGGCAGGTTCGTCGAGGGGGGAGAGGATTGGGCCTTAGATATATGGGCCGAGGGCCGCTTCTCGTATTTCGATGACGACAGTAACGGGGGCAAGACCAACGGGAATTTCGGTGTCCTATATCTCGGTGCCGACTATGTCGTAAACCCATCGTTTCTAGTTGGCGTTCTCGCACAGTTCGACGACACCAAGGAAACCTCGCAGACCGACTCCACTCATGTGCACGGCAAAGGCTGGATGGTCGGGCCTTACACCACAGTAAAGCTATCGCCCAACCTCTATTTCCAGGGCCGCGCCGCCTGGGGGCGCTCTAACAACGACATCAGTCCATTCCTCACCTATACCGACAACTTCGACACCGAGCGCTGGCTGGTTCGCGGCAAGCTGCAGGGCGTGTGGAATTACGGGAACTTCCGGTTCTCGCCGAGCGCTTCGGCGGCCTATATCGAGGAACGGCAGGGAGCCTACACGGATTCGCTCGGTGTCTTCATTCCAGGCCAGAGCGTATCTCTCGGGCAGGCGGAATTCGGTCCCGAGGCTTCCTATTCCTTCGGCCCCATTGACGGCTTTAGGATCATGCCGCGCGCGTCCTTGAAGGGCGTATGGAACTTCGCCGAAGACAATGGCGTCCTTGCCGGCACGTCCGTCGGCACCGCTTATTTCCGCGGGAAGGCCGGAGTGGGCCTAAAGATTGAAGGCGAGAACGGCGCCTCTCTCGATTTCGGTGGCACCTATGACGGCATCGGCGCTGCCGACTTCCGGGCCGTCAGCGGCAGCGTCAAGCTCCGGCTGCCGCTGAACTGATCCAGGCAAGTTGGCTCTTCATCATAAAAGGGGGCATCCACATGGAATTTGGTTGAAGGGGCTAACCCGTAGATTTAATGGTCGGAGCGAGAGGATTTGAACCTCCGACCCCCAGTCCCCCAGACTGGTGCTATCGTGTTTCAGGTTGTTTTATGCCGTCTCAGTAAAATGCAAATAATCATTCATTAACAATGTACTACATGCTCACGCAGACTCAATTTCTCTCATGCGGTATCGCTACAGCTTTGCAAATTTGCTACCCATATGCTACCCAAAGACCATCAGGTAGCCAAAATCAGAAACATCAACAGTATCAATATGTGGCGGGTCTGGTGTTCATTTGATCAGTGTTCGTGCTGGGTAGCAGATGGGTAGCAATATGGGCAATATAACACTTACCGACATCAAATTACGCAATCTCAAGCCCGATCCATCGCGGCGGATAGAGGTTTGGGATGCGCAACTGCCGGGCTTTGGTTTGCGCATGTCACCCGCTGGCACCAAATCGTTCATTTTGCTCTATCGCCTGCATGGGCGCTCGCGGCGCATGACCCTTGGTCGTTATCCATTGGTGTCGCTGGTTGATGCCCGCATCAAGGCCAGGGACGCGCTCAATGCCGTTGCCAAGGATCAAGACCCCCAAGCTGACAAACGAGCTGTGGCATCACCGGACAAAAAATTGGGCGTGGCGCCGGCAACTATCCCTGAGGTCAGGGCCGCATTTCAATTGGCAAATGTGGTTGATGAGTTTGTTGCCAAGTATTGCTTGCGGAATAATCGGGCCAATACCGCCCATGAAACCGCCCGTGTATTGCGTGCCCATTTTGTTGCTGTTTGGCCAAAACGGGACATTCGAAAGATCACCAGGTCGGATATACTTGATGTTCTCGATGCCATTGTTGCATCAGGAAAGCCGAGTGCTGCCAATCATGCCTTTGCCGCCGTGCGCAAATTCTTTAACTGGGCTATTGATCGAGGGCTTATCGAGGTGAGCCCTTGTGCCCGGATCAAGAAGCCAGCCAGGGTCAGTTCCCGGTCGCGTGTTTTGAGCGGCGATGAACTGGTAAAAATCTGGCGTGCAGCAAAAGTCACCGATTATCCCTTTGGTGCCATCGTATGCTTGCTTATCTTGACCGGCCAGCGCCGCAATGAAGTTGCTTTGATGCGTTGGGTGGACATTGATCTGGATGCCGGGTTGTGGGTGATCCCGCCGGAACGCAACAAGTCAGACCGCTTGCACAGCGTTCCTCTGTCGCCTCAGGCTTTGGGAATTATTCAATCTTTGCCGAAGATGTCTGAGACATTATTGTTTCCATCACAACGTACAGCAGACCGTTGTTTTTCCGGTTTTTCCAAATGCAAGAGACGTCTTGATGCGGCAGCGGGCGTTACTGATTGGACACTGCATGATATACGCCGCACTGTTGCCACGGGCCTGGCTGGCAATGGTGTGCAACCCCATGTCGTTGAAAAGCTGCTTAATCATTCCACCGGAACCCTGGCCGGCGTGGCTGGCATCTATAATCGGTTCGGCTATCTTGAAGAAGTTCGTGCAGCCCTTGATGGCTGGGGGGATCATGTGACTGCCCTTGATCGGGAGTGCCTGACGAAACGCGTTTGAATATTGTCGGCAGGGTTTACAAATCCAGCTTGGCTGGGTCGGCGCGGCCATCCCAAATGCGCAGGACCTCAATGCGCGTCGGGGTCAGGCGATAGATGAATGAAAATGGCGTGCGTTTGATGGTGAGCTGGCGCACATTGTCGAACTCTGTTTCATGTCCGATTTCAGGATAGTCAAGCAGCAGTTTTTCGGCATTGAGGAAATGCTCACGCGCCCGCTCACTTCCAGCCGTAAAAACGGTGCTGTAATACTCACGCATCCAGGTTAGATCGAGCTGGGCGCGTTTCAGATAGACGATTTCCATCATTTAGGATTTAGTTGGAAAAATATCGGGATCAGGCGCGGCAAGCTCTTTGGAAGATCCCCAGGAATTGACCCAGTCGTGCATGGCAGATTGGGAAATGAACGCGCCCTTGTCGGCCTCTTTCAAGGCGTCACTGATGGCGTCACGCTTGACCTGGCGGGCATCGAGCATGGCCTCTATCGCTTTTTGCGCAAGATAGGATTCGGAGCGCTCGGTGCGGCAAGCCTCTTCCCTTAGGCGTTCCTTTAGCTCCGTCTCCAGGCGCAGCGAAAATGGAACGGTCGGCATGATCATGGGTTCCTGTGTATTACAATGTAAGTGACTGTATGACACCACTATATGGATGCCGCCTGAATAGTCAAATCTCTTTGATTTGCGCTGGATTTTGGGCGTCTCCCACCCAGGCTATG
>JAJRRE010000126.1 GCA_024279745.1 Alphaproteobacteria bacterium | reverse complement strand
CGGGCGCTCCAGCAATCCAAGTCCAACCGGCGTTTTCTCAATTCTGCAAAAGCGCGCGGTGCATTTTTCCAATCTGTATAACAATGCGCCAATGCCGAATATGCAGCGGCTGACCTGGTCGGGCATTGCCCTGCATGGCGGTTCGTTGCCCGGCTATCCAGCGTCCCATGGCTGTATTCGCCAGCCTTATGGATTTGCCAAAGCGCTGTTTCGCATCACGTCAATGAATGATCATGTCGTTTTGACCAAGCGGCGTTTGAAGGATGTAGCGCCGCGGGTTATTCAAAGCCCGCTGTTGTTCCAAGCCACAACCGACGATACGTTGCGCACTCTTTTGAAGAACTATAAAGCGCCGGGCTTGGCGAATAGCACGAGCGGCGAACTGGTCCGTGTGAGCCGCCTGAAGTTGGATGCAGCCGATTATCCGGCCAGCTCAAAAGCAGTTGGGACGCTAAGCAAAGAGGCGCGTCTTGCACCATCATTGGTCAATGAACCGGGCCGGGCCGCCATGCTCCAACTGGCAGATTTTGAAATGCTGGTCGACCGTCTGGACCGCCTTGGTAGCTACAAAAAGAAAAGCCTGCGAATTCTTATTTCCCGCACAACGGCACGCGATCGCAATGCCCACGTGCAGGAAATGCTGAAAGATCTGGGTTATGACATCGGGCCGGTAGACGGGCGGATCGGCAAGGCATCGCACCGCGCCATTCGCGCGTTCCAGGCTAAGCAGGGTCTGAAGAAATCCGGCAAAGTGGACAAGGCGCTGGTTGAAAAACTGAGGCAATTGACCAATCGATCCGAGCCGGCAAATGGCAAGCTGGCAATTCGCCAAGGCTATCGCGATATCTTTTCTGTACCGGTTCAAATTGGCGATCAGGGTCGGCCGCTTGGCACGCATCTGTTTGTGGCAACGGTGTCAAAGTCTGGCGCCAATACCGCTTGGACGGTTCTGACTACCAGTAATACACGCTTTGCGCCGCGCCGGGCAAAGAACGCAATTTCCAGTACTGCGAGTACTGCCAGCACTGCCAGTACCGCGACGCAAGCTCTGGAGAGAATTGACATGCCGGATTTTGCGCGCAGCTTTATTGCTGACCGGTTGCAATCGGGCACGTCGTTATTGATCGCCGATAACGGCTATAGCGCCGAGACCAACCGTTCAACTGATTTCATCGTCGATACGCGCTGATGATCAAAGCAACACAAGAAAGCACCGGAGCAGATCGAAAGCCGGGCGTACAATTTATCCAAACAATTATAACCAAGATAAAAACTAAGAGGGTTTCAATGGGATACAAGTTAATTAAAACCGCCGTAGCGGCTTTTGCGTTTGCCGTCATCGCCGCGCCGCTTTCCACAGCGCAAGCCGGGCTTGTTGCCGAAGTGGATTTGTCATCGCAAAAAATGCGCATTTTTGTTGATGGCAAGCGCAAATATACCTGGCGTGTTTCAACCGGCAAAAAAGGCTTCACCACGCCGACGGGTAGTTTCACGCCCTATAACATGAAGAAGCTTGTGGTCTCCAAAAAGTGGAAAATGACCTTGCCCCATACGATTTGGATTAACGGCTCAATTGCCGTGCATGGCACATTCCTGACCAAGAAGTTGGGGCGGGTGGCGTCCCATGGCTGCATTCGGTTGGCGCCAAAGAATGCGGAAAAATTCTACGCGATGGTCAAAGAATATGGCATGTGGTTCACAACTGTGACCGTCAAGAAATAACTGTGCTAACACTGCGCCAACACAGCGCCAACACGCCGTTACCAGTTTTCGATGCCGGCACTTTTTCGCCGACATCGAATAAGGGGCGTGTCTCGCCGGATGCACCGATCGCCTTGCCCGTTTTGTTTTTTGATTTGACCATGGTCGGTTTTTTCTGTTGCCGGGCCTGGGGCCCCTGAGCGCCCCTCAGCACTGCTCTGTCCTATTTGCGTCATCCACTTTTCCATTTGCGTCTCATATCGATTTTTTGGCGCCGCGCCAGCTGAATAATGTTGCAGGCGGCGCGCTGCTATGATCCGTTCCTTTTAGCTGAATGACCTCACGGGGCTACTGCGCCGTGCACAGGCAGGCTGAACTGGGGCGCGCGATGCTGAAAATAGTTTCCAACAGTTGGGCATTGTTTCTGGGGCTGGCCTTCATCATGCTCGGCAACGGCTTGCAAGGCTCACTTCTGGGGCTGCGCGCCTCGCTGGAGGGGTTTTCGATAACCGCAACCGGGCTGATTATGTCCGGTTATTTTATCGGCATGATCTCAGGCTCGATTCTAGTGCCGAAACTTGTCGCGCGCGTTGGCCATGTTCGCACATTCGGCGCGCTTGCCTCCCTCGCCTCAACCGCGATTTTAATCCATCTGGTATTCATTGTGCCATGGGTGTGGTGGACCATGCGCATCACCACCGGCTTTGCTTATGCGGGGCTTTATATCGTTGCTGAAAGCTGGCTCAATGATGCGGCGACCAATGAAACCCGTGGGCAGCTGTTGAGTTTTTACATGCTGATCTCATTGGTTGGCATGGCCGGCGGCCAGCTCATGCTCAATTTGTCCAGCCCCGGCGGCTTTACACTATTCATTCTGGTGTCGGCTTTGGTCTCCATCGCTGTTATTCCCATTTTGGTGTCGGTCAGCAAGGCGCCGGAATTTGAGGCGATAGAATCCGTTTCCGTCAGGCAATTGTTTACCGTCTCACCGCTGGGCGTGTTCGGCATTTTTGCCTCTGGTATGAATGCCGGTACGATCTTTGGCATCGGTACGGTCTATGCATCCGCAATCGGGCTGTCCGTTGCCAAGGTCTCGTTCTTTATGAGTTCCATCGTCATTGGCGGTGCGTTGTTGCAGTATCCAATCGGCTGGTTGTCTGACCGTATTGGCCGGCGCAAAATCATCATTGCAACCAGCGCGCTGGGGGCGTTGAGTTATCTGGCAATGACATTGGTGCCGGTTGGTGAGTGGTGGTTCTATGGGCTTATGGCTCTGGCCGGCGGTTTAAGTCTGCCGCTGTATTCCTTGTGTATTGCGCATACCAACGATTATCTGAGCCAAAGCCAGATGGTCGCGGCCAGCTCAACACTGGTGCTTGCCAATGGACTGGGTGCTGCGGTCGGCGCACCGGCAACGGCGTTCTTGATGGATGTTGTTGGCCCGCAAGGCTTCTTTCAAGGCAATGCCATTGCGCTGGCGTCAATCTTTCTCTTCGCGATCTGGCGCAGCGCCCGCCGCACCGCCATTACACCCGATGAGCAGGGTGATTTCGTCCCCTTGACGCCGTCGCCGATCAACGCGGCGTTTAATCCTGAACTGGAGCTGGAGGAAATTGAAGCGGCAGGTGATGTAGATCGCAGTGCCGTCGAGGCCAGCTTTGACGAGCTGGTGAAAGAGCTGGATCAAAGAGACGAGAGTGATCAAGGGCAGGAGGGTGATCAAGAAGGCAGCAGCGGTGAACCAAACAAGAGTGATCAAAAAATTGAAGACGGCGAAAAAGTAAAAAGTGATTGATCGCGCCGCCGCCAACGCCCTGTCTTAGTCGCGTCATCCCTGCCCCGTCTGCCGCCATGTGGCCGATCATAGTTTGCCGATTTGAGATTTTGCTGAACTGATCGGTTTGTTGGTGACGCGCTCGCGGTAAATGGTGAACAGACCGGCGGTAACAATGAGGCCAATGCCGGCAAAGGCCAGGGCGTCCGGAACTTCTCCCCATAACAACACGCCCCACAATACCGCAAACGGCAATGCCAGATATTCGAACGGTGCGACGACAGTTGGCGAGGCCATACGGTAAGCCTGCGAAATAGCAATACCACCGATCGCAACAATAAACCCTGATATGGCAAATAACGATAGATCAACTGGCGTTGGCCAAAGCCACGCCCGTGTCAGAAACTCGATGTTGGCGCTGCCACTGCCGGAAAACCTGCCGTCGCCAATAGTCAAGCCGACTAAAGCGCTAAACCCCAGGAACGTTGCCTGAATGTAAAAGCTCATGGCTGAGGCACTGTCGGTTTTGCCAAGGGGCCGCGTCATTAATTGCGTCAGCGCATAGCCTAATGCTGCCAGCGCCGGCAAAAATGCAATCGCATTGAAAGCGTCGCTCGACGGTTTGACGATCAGCAAAACGCCAATCATGCCAGTGAGAATTGCAAGCCAGCGCCGCCATCCGACATGCTCGCCCTGCAGCGGCACAGAAAGTGCGGTGATAATAAGCGGGGCGATAAAAAAGATCGCCATGGTCTCGGCCAGCTGCATTGTTGCCAGCGCAGCAAAATATGCCGAATTGGTGATGACCAGCAACAGGCCGCGCGTCAGATGCAAGGGCAGGCGCCGTGTCTTCAATAAACCAAACCCGCCTTCCCAATAAACAAATGCCAACGTCAGCGCGAGGCCGAATATCGAGCGATACAGCACAACTTCATGCAGCGGATAGGTGCCGCTCACCCATTTGATGACGGTGTCTTGAATGGAGAACATAATCATGCCGAACGTCACCCACAGCACCGCTTTTTGCGATTGGGCGGCGGCGGGCTGGTCGAGGGCTGTCATGAAATGGTGGTCCTGTTACGCTGGGCAGAGGTAAGCCTACCGCAAACGCCTAGCGCGGCTTGCCTGAAACTGTCATTAGATATTTTAAAGAAAGTTGCAGTTTTAAAATTCCCCCGTCGTTACGGCAAAAGGAGAGATGGCGGCGCGGCTATCGCTATGAAGCCATCGCAAAGGGAAATGATAGGCCGCGAATGATCGGCGCGTAAATGAGCGTAGCGCAGATAATACTTGGAATACGGATTGACAGGGCGTCACGGCCATGTCAGTAAAATGAGACGTTTCGTCTCGAAATGTGATATTTATTTATTTTACACTTAGGTTCATATTATTTGAACAATGTTTAACGTCGGGCACTGCCTCTTGCGCTTCGGATCGGGTAACGCAGGCCCATCAACACGCGGTTATGTCAACACGCGGCTATGTTGGCGCCGCAGGATAATTTATCGTTGGAAGGGCCTCCCTTATGAAAATGACCACTGAAGAAGCCTTCATCAAGGTTTTGCAGATGCACGGCATTTCGCAAGCCTTCGGCATTATCGGCTCAGCCATGATGCCGGTATCGGATTTGTTTCCCAAGGCGGGGATCAAATTCTGGGATTGTGCGCATGAAAACAACGCCGGCATGATGGCCGACGGCTTCACCCGCGCCACCGGCAAAATGGCGATGGCCATCGCGCAAAACGGCCCCGGTGTTACCGGCTTCGTGACCGCCATCAAAACCGCATACTGGAACCACACGCCGATGCTGCTGGTGTCGCCGCAGGCGGCCAATAAAACCATCGGGCAAGGCGGCTTTCAGGAAGTCGAGCAGATGGCGCTGTTTCGCGATATGGTGTGTTATCAAGAAGAGCTGCGCGACCCGACCCGCGTCGGCGAAGTGCTCAACCGGGTGATTGAAAAAGCCATTCGCTCCTCGGCGCCGGCGCAGATTAATGTGCCGCGCGATATGTGGACCAAGGTGGTCGATATCGAGCTGCCGCAGATAGTCCCGCTGGAGCCAAGTGGCGGCGGACCGGCGGCCATCGCACAAGCCGCGGCGCTGTTATCCAACGCTAAATTTCCGGTGATTGTGTCGGGTGCCGGTGTGGTCATCGGCGGCGCAATCGGTGACTGCGCGGCGCTGGCTGAGCGCCTGGATGCGCCCGTTTGCAGCGGTTACCAGCATAATGACAGCTTCCCCGGCTCGCACCCGTTGGCGGCTGGCCCGCTTGGTTATAACGGCTCGCGCGCGGCGATGGAGCTGATCGCCAAAGCCGACGTCGTGCTGGCGCTGGGCACACGGCTTAACCCGTTCTCGACGCTGCCTGGTTATGGCATTGACTATTGGCCCAGGGACGCGGCGGTCATTCAGGTAGAGATGAACCCGGACCGGATCGGCCTGACCAAAAAGGTCGCCGTCGGGATTTGCGGCGATGCTAAACTGGTGGCGCGCGATCTGCTGGCAGGCTTGTCGGCGAGCGCGGGCGATATGGGCCGCGAAGAGCGCAAAGCGATGATCCACCAAACCAGATCCGCCTGGTTGCAGGCGCTCAGCGGTATGGACCACGAGGACGACGATCCGGGCACAACGTGGAATGAGCGGGCGCGCAAAAATGACGCCGATCTGATGTCGCCGCGTCAGGCCTGGCGGGCGATCCAGAAGGCCATCCCAGAAGGTGCAATCCTGTCGACCGACATCGGCAATAATTGCGCCATCGGTAATGCCTACCCGACCTTTGAACAGGGCCGAAAATATCTGGCGCCGGGATTGTTCGGTCCTTGCGGCTACGCTTTCCCAGCGATTTTAGGGGCGAAGATCGGTTGCCCGGATGTGCCGGTGATCGGCTTTGCCGGCGATGGCGCGTTTGGCATTTCAATGAACGAGATGACCGCGTGTAATCGCGACGACTGGCCGCCCGTGACAATGGTCATTTTTCGCAATTATCAATGGGGCGCGGAAAAGCGCAACACGACGCTTTGGTACAACGATAATTTCGTCGGTACCGAGCTGGATCGCGGCGTCAGCTATGCAAAAATCGCCGAAGCCTGCGGGGCTAAAGGTGTGCGCGTCGCGACAGCAGAAGACCTGACGGCGGCCTTGAAAGACGCCACGCTAGCGCAGGAAACTGGCACCACCACATTCATTGAGGTGATCTTAAATCAGGAGCTGGGCGAGCCGTTCCGCCGCGATGCCATGACGGCGCCGGTCGAAGTCGCCGGGATCGATGCCGCAGACATGAAACCGCAAAGCGGCGCCTAACTGGTACGACCAGTACGACCAGTACGACCAGTACGACTGGTACGACCAGTGCGACCGGCCCGCTGCGCCTGACTATTTGCAGGATAAGGGTGCGTGGCCTGTGGCCTTTGGTCTGCGGCGAATGCGCGGTGAGCCGGGCCTCTATTGGGCCGCATGGGAGGGCGCGGCGGCGGTGGCCCCGGGCTAAGCGATAATTTTGGGCGTCATGGCGTGCCAGCGCTTGCATTTTGCTGCGACGCTGGTATAGCCGTAGCCTCAAACGGAGACGTGGCCGAGTGGCTGAAGGCAACGGTTTGCTAAATCGTCATACGGGTAACCCCGTATCGAGGGTTCGAATCCCTCCGT
>JAJRRE010000125.1 GCA_024279745.1 Alphaproteobacteria bacterium | reverse complement strand
GTTATGGCGGGGTGGCTGCACCCGATCCCATTCCGAACTCGGTCGTGAAACGCCCCTGCGCCGATGGTACTTCGGCTTAAGCCGCGGGAGAGTAGGTCGCTGCCAGGTCTGCCAAGTGTACAAAATGTTGCTGAAGCGAGAAATCGTCAGGCGTCATTAAAACATTCTCTATTTACGGTTTTACTATCCAAAACGCCGCTTCGGTTCACCCCGAGGCGGCGTTTTTGTTTGTGCACTCTGGCTGGCAAAATCGTAATAATTATTCTGTACAAACCTTGAATTGAATCAACCAACGCCCACATACCAAGTTGCGGTGGTTTGTACTAGCGTCCCCGGTCATATCCAAACCGAGAATTAAAGGACGCTACATATGTCTTCAAGTAATACAACCATCGAAACCGCAGCCGGTACGCCAGAGAAAGTGGCTTTTGATCTGACTAGGTTCATCTTGAATGCCGGATACGCCGAAGCAAAATCTTCGACAGAAGTTCTTGATCTATATGTGGAATGCCTAAACGCCACGAAAGATCGCCACAAGAACAGTAATACACCTAAAGCTACATTCGGTTGAGTATGTTGTTTGGCGGGGTGGCTGCACCCGATCCCATTCCGAACTCGGCCGTGCTTTGCGCGCCTCCGGCACGACGAAACGCCCTCCGCGACAAGTACTTCTGCTTAAATCGCGGGTTCGTCAAGTTGCTGCTAGGTCTGCCAAGTGTACAAAATGTTGCTGAAGCGAGAGATCGCCAGGCGTCTTTAAAACATCTCTATTTACGATTTTACTATCCAAAACGCCGCTTCGGTTCATCCCGAGGCGGCGTTTTTGTTTGTAGTGCGGGCGCGGCGTTCTCTCGGCCCAATCTCGCAACCCTAATGCCGCCCTATTCCCAATCTCGCGGCCCCAACGCCGCGTAGCCCTAACACCGCCCAGTTCTGACCGAACCTAGTCCCCCGCGCCTTTGCCCATCGGTGGAACATAGGCCAGGCCGAGATCCCAGGGGAAATAAATCCATGTGTCCTGGCTGACTTCCGTCACCCAAGTATCGATCAGCGGCGCGCCTTTTGGTTTGGCGTAAACGGCGGCGAAATGAGCGTTCGGTAATTTGTCATGCACGAATTTGGCGGTGACGCCGGTGTCGGTGAGATCATCGACAATGAGCACACCGCGCCCCTTGCCGTCGCCGATTTTCATGACCGCCTCGCCAAGCGGTTTCAACAGATCGAGTCTGCTCTGTTTTTGCTGCTTGTCGCCCTTATAACTGACAACGCAAATCGTCTCGATCAGACGGATATCCAATTCGCGCGCGACAATGGCGGCAGGAACCAGGCCACCGCGAGTAACACAGACAATCGCCTCAAACGGTTTGCCGTCGGGGCCTTTTTCGCCCAGCCGCCAAGCAAGGGCGCGCGCATCGCGGTGAAATTGGTCCCAAGAAACGCGAAACGCTTTATCGCCATCTGGATGTCCCATTCGCTAATATCCCATCACTTTCAATATCTTATGCTAACGCAAGAAAATTTGACCAAACTTATTCAGCTTTCATCTAACATGGGCCGCTATTTGAGTTAAGCTGGCCATGCGCGACATACATAACATTCCACATTGCGATCACAAACAGGGCTGAGGATTGGTTGATGCGTATTAAACCTTTTGAGGCGTTTATCGGAGCGGTTTTTTCGCTCATAGCGCTGGTAGTGACGCCGCCAATAAGTTATGCAGGGCAGGATATTTGCGTCACTTGCGCCGCGCCAAATATGACGTATCGCTGCCGTGTCGATACCGGCGCGACGGTGCCCGGAACTTTGTCTTTGCAACTTTTTTGCATGCGCGAACTGGCGCGGCAGGGCGGTCATGCAAATTGTTCCGTCAAGCGGCAAAGTCAGGCTGAATGTAACGGCACACAGCGCCAGCTGGTTTATGCGGCGCAAACACGAGGGATAGCTGCGGCCGAATCTGGCGAGGACGCCATGGATAGTGCGCAGGATATTGTCACCGGAACAGGGCTGGGGCCGTCGCTACGCACAGCAACTCCTTCAACTCCATCGCAGGGTTTACCAAATTCCTCAACTGCGGCAACACACGACACATCCGCCGGTTCGCTTGCCCAGGGGACAACAGATCGACGAAGCCGTCAGCCAAACCGCAAGATCAAAGAACCGAGCACAATAGCCAAACTGTCGAAAAACGCGGCACAATCTTCTAAAAAACAACTGCAGAAGGCATCGCGAGTCGTTACCGGAGGCGTCAAGAGCGCGGGCAAAACCGTTGGCAAAGCGGCCAAAAAAACATGGCGCTGCCTGTCCAGTTTGTTCAACAGATGCTAGAGCGCTTTATTCACCACTCTCCTGGCGGGCTGACCCCAGCTTCTTGGATGACGAATTGCACGGCGGTGATAAAGCAGGCTAATTTTGCGATAGCCATTCACGGGCCATACGCTGAGCATTGGCCACGTCGGCTTTGCTCATTTCGCCAGCAAGTTCCATGCGATAGAATTTTGCGTCCTGATTTCCGCGCAATGCGGCCAGGTTGAACCATTTATGAGCAATGGTCAGGTCCAATTCCACGTCGCGCCCACTGCAATATTTCATTCCCAGCTCAAACAGAGCATCATGGCCGCCGCCTTGCGTCGCGCCGTCCACATATTCCAAACTCGTCATATCAAATCGTGCCATATCAGTCTCCCAACCCTGATTAAATCATCTGCAATTGCCATCATTTATGCAATCGCTACTGCCTCCGCAGGTTCTCTCCCAAACCTGTTTT
>JAJRRE010000124.1 GCA_024279745.1 Alphaproteobacteria bacterium | reverse complement strand
GATCGTCATTTCCATGGCCGTCATATATTTCCTGTTCACGATCAAGGCCTCTGAATGGCGCATTAAAATTCGCCGTGAAATGAATGAGAGCGATAACGACGCCAATTCCAAGGCGGTCGATAGTCTGCTCAATTATGAGACTGTCAAATATTTCGGCAATGAAGACTTGGAAGCGCGGCGCTTTGACAGTGCCATGGGGCGCTATGAACAGGCGGCGATCAAGACCTATTATTCGCTCGGACTGCTCAATTCTGGCCAGGCCTTTATTTTCACGATTGCACTGACCTTGTCGATGTATCTGGTCTCACGCGGCATTGTCGCGGGCACCCATACGATCGGTGATTTCGTCATGATCAATGCAATGCTGATCCAGCTTTATATGCCGCTCAATTTTATGGGCACGGTCTACCGCGAAATCAAGCAGGGGCTGGTTGATCTGGAGCAGATGTTTTTGCTGCTCAATGAGCATCCTGAAATCAAGGATAAGCCGGGTGCCAAGCCATTGGCTATCAAAAACGGCGCCATTAAATTTGACTCGGTGAATTTCAGTTATGATACCAACCGGCCGATCTTGAAGACTGTTTCTTTTGACGTGCCAGCTGGTGAGATGGTGGCGATTGTCGGCCCGTCGGGCGCCGGCAAGTCCACCATCAGCCGTATATTGTTTCGCTTCTATGAAATTGAATCGGGCGCCGTCACGATAGACGGTCAGGACATTCGCGACGTGCAGCAAAAATCATTGCGCTCAGCCTTTGGCGTGGTGCCGCAAGATACGGTCCTGTTTAACGACACGATCCTTTATAATATTCGCTATGGGCGGCCCGGCGCCTCCGATGAGGACATTTTCGCCGCTGCCAAACTGGCGCAGATTGATGAGTTCATAAAAATGCTGCCCGACGGCTATGACACCATGGTCGGTGAGCGCGGGCTCAAATTGTCCGGCGGTGAGAAACAAAGGGTGGCGATTGCGCGCACGATTTTGAAGGGTCCGCCAATCTTGATGCTCGATGAAGCAACCAGCGCGCTCGATAGCCATACGGAAAAGGAAATCCAGGACGCGCTCGACCGAGTGTCTAAAGATCGCACAACATTGGTTATAGCGCATCGGCTGAGCACGATTGTTCACGCCGATAACATTCTGGTTCTGGAGAAGGGCGAGCTGGTCGAACAAGGAACGCATGGCGAGCTGATGGCGCTGCCTGATGGGCTTTATGCGTCGATGTGGAACCGGCAATTGCAAGCCGAACAAGCACGCGCCGAGCTGGCGCAGGTGCTGGCCGATGCGGTCAAAAGCGGGGCGTTGCGCGCCGAAGATGTCAAGGCTCTGGTGCCAGCGAAGGATTAAGACAGGTGTAAGGCGAAAGCAGTTAAAGGAAGTTTGATCCGTCGATGAGCGGCTTAGCGGGCGTTGCGCATCATTTTTTCGACCCCGTCCTTGGCCTCTTTTAAACCGGCATTCGTCGCCTCGCGGAACAGTTTGATCGCGCCGATTGTTTTGCCCTTTTGCAGCTCATTCTCAATCTTGTTTCTCGTCTTGCGCGGCAGTGACGCGATCAGCTGGTCGATCGCGTCGCCGCTCAGGTTTTGCTTTTGAGCCGCATCGGAGCTAGTACTTTTTGGGCGCCGGCTCATGAAAATGCCGGCAATGACGCCGATAACAAAAATCGCTGCAATGGCGACGATGATCCAATCCATATGCTGGGTCCCTACTAATTCGTTGAAAGATTATTTACCGGTCCGGAGCGCTAAAACCTGCGCCAACAGCTGATCGTCGTCCCATTCGCGCCCGCCAATGGCGCGGTATATTTTGCGCCCCCTCCCGTCCACGACATAGGTTGTCGGCAGGCCAATGGTTTTCCATTTCTTGGAAACGGCGCCGCGCTTGTCGATCAGGATCGGAAAGGTAAGGTTATGCTGAGATGTGAAATCCCAGATCTTATCCGTATTGCCGCCGACATGGATGCCAATCAAGACGACGCCCTTGTCCTTGATCTTCTCCCAGGCACGCTGCATCGACGGCATTTCCTTGCGGCAGGGCGGGCACCAGGTGGCCCAGAAATTCACGATAAGAATTTTGCCCTTGAGGTCCGATAACTTGGTGATGGCGTCATCCAGGTCGGGCAGGGCAAAGGCGGGCGCGGGCGGTGTACCGGTCAGCTTTTGCAGCAATTGCGGCGCAGCGTTTTGCGCAGCAGCGGCTTGTGGCAGCACGCTTTGCAGTAGAACAGCCAGGCCAAGGCTTACCGCTGCTTTGATGCAGATTGATTTCATCCGTAATTTAAACGTGCCAATCACTTGCCGCATGTCAAATCCTTCAGCATTGTTTCGTGTTTTGTGCCGCCGGTCCGCCAGACCAGTTTGAGCGAAAACTTTGTTCCCGCCGGCAACCCGAAGGTAAGCATACCCCAATTATAATCGCCGGCAGCGAAGGTCTGGCGAGTGGGAAAAAGCGCCCAGTAAAATGCCACCTTGGCATCTTCGCTGAGGCCCCGCGCCTGCCAGACCGGCGACCAGTCTTCGCGGCGGGGCGGTGCGGCTCCCCCCTTGTCATGGCCCGCGCTCAGCACCTGCCACTGTTTAAGATCAATACTAACCGCCGGACTGCCGGCTTTGCTGAAGGCACTGCCGATGGCGGAGCGAAACACGCAAGCCTTGGCGACCAGATGATCGGCATCTTTTCTGGCAAAGCCGCGGCCCATAAAGAACGCGCGTGTGGTGTCGGGCGGCAGCGCGGCCAGCTCAATCTTCAGGCCGTCTTGTTCAAATTTGCGCGCGGGTGATTGCGCGGGCGGCGGTGTTTGCGCGGCGATGAGCGTCGGCGCTACCATCAGTGCCGCCAGGAAAATCCTGGCGCGTGGTAGAAGCGGAAAACCTGGCAAACTGGTGGGCATAAACTGATCTTTCTTTGAGCCTTCAAATGACGCGCGTCTCACTATGTCACAAACTCATTTTTTGAATAGCCTTGCAAATAAAGCAAAGCCGTCAGGTCGCCATGGGTAATGGTCGCATTCGCCTGCGCCGCAACAATAGGTTTGGCATGATACGCCACGCCCAGACCAGCGGCCTTAATCATGGCCAAATCATTGGCCCCGTCGCCAACGGCTATGACGGCGGTTGGCTCAAGATCAAGCACAGCCATATAATCGTTGAGCGCATCAAGTTTTGCCTGGCGTCCCAAAATCGGCATTGCGACACTGCCGTTGAGTTTGCCGTTGCTGACTTCCAGCGCATTGGCCTGGGTGACGTTAAAGCCCACCTGCGCGGCGATGCGCGACGTAAAGAATTTGAAACCGCCCGACACTAATGCACAGAACACACGCTGCTTGCGCATCGTTTGGATCAAGGTTTTGGCGCCGGACATCAATGTGATGCGCGTTTCAAATATCGTTTCCAGCTCGGCCTCACTCATTCCCTTCAGCAGCGCCACGCGCTCGATCAACGCCGCATCGAAATCCAATTCGCCGTTCATGGCCCGCTCGGTGATGGCGGATACTTTGTTGCCAATGCCGATATGTGTGGCGATTTCGTCGACGCATTCTTGGTTAATGATGGTGCTATCCATATCGGCAATGAGCAATTTTTTGCGCCGTGCCGCCTGATCACCGGCGACGATGTTTATGTCAATGGGCGCCGCACCGATTGCGCGCGCGAGTGCGCCGCGTAATGCGCTTATGTTTAAGTCTTCAGGGGCCCGAAACGCTACCTCCCACGCTTCTTGCGGTGCCAGCCAGACACTCGGTCCGGCGATACTGCAGTTGGATGACAGCTGTGTCAGGGCTTGCTCAGTGTGCGCAAGGCTCAGCGCCTGGCGTCCTGGCGGCGAGGTTAAAACAACAGCAAAGGACATTGTTTGAGGCATAAAAGGCTGATCCGCTTAGTTTTTACTCGCGCTTGCGACCGCACTGCGTTAGGTGAAGGTCATGACACAACAACCATCCGATGCGAGCGACAAGGCTGCCACCGCGCGCTCAACTGACATCTCGGCCGACCCGGCGCCGAAGACAATTCTTATCGCAGGACCGACGGCCAGCGGCAAGTCGGCGCTGGCACTCAAATTGGCCGAACGCCATGACGGCATCGTGATCAACGCCGATTCCATGCAGGTCTATCAGGAGCTGCGGCTTTTGACCGCGCGCCCTGGTGAGGACGAAGAGGCGCGCGCCCCGCACGCGCTGTATGGCCATGTGAGCGGGGCGCAAGGGTACTCCGCCGGGCGGTTTTGCGCGGATGCAGCAAAGGCGATTGCCCAAGCACGGGCGAGCGGAAGACTGCCGATCATTGTTGGCGGTACCGGGCTGTATTTCAGGGCGCTGCTACAAGGCCTGTCGCCAATTCCCGATATCCCGCAAAATATTCGCGACTTCTGGCGCGCCAAGGGGGCCGAGCATAATGCCGCCTGGCTGCATAAGGAATTGAAAAAGCGCGACAGCGAAATGGCGGCGCGGCTGCGTCCAACCGATCCGCAGCGGCTGCTGAGGGCGCTTGAAGTGCTCGAAGCCACCGGCCTGTCGCTGGCCCATTGGCAGACCAAGGCCGGGGCGCCGGTGGTGGGTGAAGCGGCTAGCGAGCGTTATGTGATGAGACCTGAGCGCGAAGAACTGTATCGGCGCTGTGATGCACGCTTTGAGCATATGATGGAGAACGGCGCCGTTGATGAGGTGCGGGCGCTGCTGGCGCTCGATCTCGATCCGTCCTTGCCGATTATGCGGGCGCTGGGTGTGCGGCCAATCCGGGATTATCTGCAATACGGATTGGCGCGCGCAGAAGCAATTGAACGGGCAAAAACCGAAACAAGGCAATTTGCGAAACGCCAGCTCACATGGCTTCGGAAAAATATGATTGCGTGGAGCGAGCATTCTGCGCAATAAAAGCATAGTATTTTTCTTAAAAGAGGTCTGAAAATTACAATTAAGGGGTTGACCTGGCTAAGCTGAGGTCTTAGGTTGCCCGCTTTCAAGATTGGTGCGCTGCACAGTAACGGCTCTTGCCGAATGCGCGGCGCGCCTTGCTGTCTGCGGTTCGTTGATTTTGAAACCATCCTGGCGCGATGACGTGAAGCTGGCCTGCTGTAGTACCGCTGTACTGCGTCGGCCGGGTCGGTTGCCATGCGTTATCCAACGATCTGGTGCTGGCGGTTTGATTTGAATTTTTAGAAGCCAACTAAAAGCCAAACGGAGAGTTTCATATGGCTGGTACAATGACCGGTTCTGAAATCGTGTTGAAAGCGCTCGTCGACCAGGGAGTTGAGCATATTTTTGGCTATCCGGGCGGCGCGGTGTTGCCGATCTATGACGAGCTGTTTCAGCAGGACAAACTCAAGCATATTCTGGTGCGCCAGGAAGGCGGCGCGGTTCACGCGGCTGAAGGCTATGCGCGCTCCACCGGCAAGGTCGGCGTGGTGCTGGTGACCTCGGGGCCGGGTCTGACCAATGCGGTAACCGGGCTGACCGATGCGCTGATGGATTCAATTCCTATTGTCTGTATTTCCGGCCAGGTGCCCACTCATCTGATCGGCAATGATGCGTTCCAGGAATGCGATACCGTCGGGATTACGCGCCCGTGCACCAAGCATAACTGGCTGGTCAAACGGCTGGAAGATCTGCCGCGTATTATGCATGAAGCGTTTTACGTCGCGCGCACCGGCCGCCCTGGCCCGGTCGTGATCGATATCCCGAAGGACATTCAATTTCAGAGTGGGACTTATTCGCCGCCCAAGGATATCAAACATAAAAGTTATCAGCCACAAGTGCGCGGTGACGACGATCTCATTGCCAAAGCGGTTGAGATGTTGGCCACAGCCAAACGGCCGTTGATTTATTCGGGTGGCGGCGTGATTAACTCAGGCCCCAAAGCCTCCAAATTGCTGCGCGAACTGGTCAAGCTAACCGGCTTTCCGATTACTTCCACCTTGATGGGGCTGGGCGCTTACCCCGCGTCGGGTAAAGAGTGGCTCGGTATGCTGGGAATGCACGGCACTTATGAGGCCAATCTGGCTATGCATGATTGCGATGTCATGCTGTGTGTTGGCGCGCGCTTTGACGACCGCATTACCGGGCGCACCGACGCCTTTTCGCCCGGCTCACGCAAAATCCATATCGACATTGACCCGTCATCCATCAACAAGAATGTGCGCGTTGAGGTGCCGATCATCGGCGATGTTGGCTATGTGCTTGAGGCCATGATCGCCAAATGGAAAGCCGATGGGGCGGGCGCCGCAAAGCCTGCGCTGAAATCGTGGTGGGGGCAGATCGGCAAATGGCGTGAGCGCGACTCGCTGGCCTATAAAGAAAATGATCAGGTGATCATGCCGCAATATGCGATCCAGCGTCTGTATGAGCTGACCAAGGATCGCGAGACCTATATCTCGACGGAAGTCGGCCAGCACCAGATGTGGGCGGCGCAGTTCTATCATTTTGAGGAACCAAATCATTGGCTGACTTCAGGCGGACTGGGCACAATGGGCTATGGTATGCCGGCAGCGATTGGCGCGCAGCTGGCCCATCCCAAAGCGCTGGTGGTGAATATTGCGGGTGATGCGTCGATCCAGATGAATATGCAAGAAATGTCGACCGCGGTGCAGTTCCGGCTGCCGATCAAGAATTTTATTCTCAATAACCAGTATATGGGAATGGTGCGCCAATGGCAGCAATTGCTGCACGGCAATCGCCGGTCTTCGAGTTATGTCGAGGCCATGCCGGACTTTGTCAAGCTGGCCGAAGCTTATGGCGGTGTTGGTATTCGCTGCGACAAGCCAGGTGATCTGGACGACGCGATTTTGGAAATGATCAAGGTCACGGACAGGCCGGTGCTTTTCGATTGCCGGGTGGCGTCGCTGGCCAATTGCTTCCCGATGATCCCGTCGGGCGAGGCGCATAACAAAATGATCCTGGGCGATGAGGTGTCCTATGAAGATATCGACGACGCCATCGGCGAAGAAGGCAGGCAATTAGTCTAAGGCGGCCGGGCCAAGCCGAAATTTCGCTTGGTTTATTGCAGCCGCGGCGCTTCACTCCAGTGGTTGGGTGTGCCTGGTCGTTTAATGCGGCTGTGTTTGGACGCTTGGCGTCAAGGCGCTTGCCGTTGAGATGCGCGGCATCAGAACGCGAGGCTTCACGATGCAAAAGATCTGGGCCAAGTATAGCTTGCGGGCAAGGTATGAGATATGAAACAGCCGGATCAAACTAAGGACGTGGCGCCGCCGCGCCCTGGTCTGTCTGCGCAAGGCAACCGTGCGGGTGAAAATGCCGCTAAGCGGCCGCGGCCGGGCTGGGCCGACTATGCCTTGCTGCTACTGCTTGCCATGATCTGGGGCTCGTCCTTCATGTTCACCAAGCTGGCGGTCGGCACAATTCCGCCGGTGAGTTTAGCCGCCACCCGGCTTGGCTTCGCGGCTTTGACCCTGCTGGGCGCCGCTTATTATTTCGGCCAGGCCCTGCCGCGCAGTTTTGCGGTCTGGCGCTGGGTGATCCCCGGCGCGCTGCTGGGCAATGCCATACCGTTCACGCTTATCAGCTGGGGACAGCAGACCATCGACGCCGGGCTGGCGGCGATTTTGATGGGCGGAATGCCGCTCATTACCATTGTGCTGGCGCATCTGTTCACCGATGATGAGAAGGCCACATTACCAAAGGTAATCGGTGTGACATTCGGCATGGCCGGGTTAGTAGTTTTGATCGGGCCGGCGAAGATCATCGCGCTGGGCGACGATACCATTCGCCAGCTGGCAGTTTTGCTGGCGGCGTCGTGCTATGCCATTGCCACTTTGATCACCAAGCAGCTGACCGGTTTGCCGCGCTATAGCACAACGGCGGCAATTTCGCTGGTGTCGGCAGTGATTATGATCCCGGTGGCGCTGGCCTATGATCAGCCCTGGACATTAGCGCCAACGGGCACCGCGCTCCTGTCATCCGTCCTGCTTGGCGTTTTGCATACGGCGCTTGCAACATTGCTGATGTTCAAGCTTGTGATGCGGCAGGGTGCGTCATTCTTCGGCCAGATTAATTTCCTCATTCCGCTGACCGGTGTCGCCTGGGGCGTGATCTTCCTGTCGGAGCGCCTGGCGCAAACCCAGCTCATTGCCATGGCGATTATTCTAACCGGTGTTATCGTGTCGCGCGGATGGCCCAGCCGCGTGCCGCCGCAGCCGCCAGTGTAACCTCAGGTTAATTGAGTTAAGCCAAACCGAAATACGCACAAAACAAAACAAGACAAACCAAAACTAACCAAGCCAGTTTAGATTAGCCTTGAAGAAAGTTCGATCATGCCCAAAACACAATCACATTATCCAGAGCCGACGCAATTTGAGACGGTCGAGCAGCACACGCTGTCTATTCTTGTTGACAATGAACCGGGCGTGCTGGCGCGGGTGATCGGGCTGTTTTCCGGCCGCGGCTATAACATTGATAGTCTGACGGTTTCAGAAACCGAGCATGAAAAGCACGTCTCGCGCATTACCATTGTAACCAAAGCGACGCCAATGGTGCTGGCACAGATGCGCCACCAGCTGGAACGGCTGATACCGGTGCACCGGGTGATTGACCTGACCCGGCAGGGCACGCCGCTACAGCGCGAACTGGCGCTGGTCAAAGTCGCGGGGTTGGGCGATGACCGGGTCGAAGCCTTGCGGCTTGCCGAAGCGTTTCGTGCGCGCGTTGTCGACGCCTCAACCACACATTTCATTTTCGAAGTGACGGGACGCTCGACCAAGATCGATCAGTTTTTGGCGCTGATGGCCGATATCGGTCTGGTTGAAGTATCGCGCACCGGGATTGCCGCTATCTCGCGCGGCGCCAGGGGAATGCTGCAGTCGTAGCAAAGTGCTGCGCCAGCTGCGCCAGATGTCGTGTTAAGTGACGCCGCATCAAAAAAGCGTGGCGCAAAACGCGGCGGGCCAGATGGGGCCGGCGGTTATTGAACACCTTAAGGAAGCTTGACATGGAACAGCGCTATTCAATGGTGACGCTTGGCGTTCGCGATGTCGCCGCAGCAAAAATATTCTATCAGGCGCTGGGCTGGCGCGCGGTGAAATTCGATAGCAAAGACGTGTGCTTTTTTCGCATGGGTCCTGTCCTGCTTGGGCTCTATGGCCGGGCGGCTTTGGCCGCAGATGCCGGGCTTGATGCTGGGCTTGATAAGGGGCTGGCAGACAGCGCGCCGCAGAAGTTTAACGGTGTAGCCATTGCCTGGAACGGGCGCAGCGAAGCCGACGTTGACGCGGCGCTGAAAACCGCTATTGCAGCGGGAGCCACTTTGGTCAAACCAGCGCAGAAAGTCTTTTGGGGCGGCTATTCAGGATACTTCGCCGATCCCGACGGGCATTTGTGGGAAGTGGCCTACAACCCGTTCTGGACCATTGACGAGACGGGCGCGGTGATTGTCGCTGATGCGCCAGATTCGCCTGATGCGCAAGAGGATGCCGACACTGGTGAGGCGCCTGCATGAGTATCGAGCTGTTCTCGGCGCTGCTGCTGTTCGCGGTGGCAACCTTGTTCACGCCGGGGCCGAACAATATCATGTTAATGACGTCGGGACTGAATTTCGGTTTTGCGCGCACGCGCCCGCATCTGTTTGGCGTGTCACAGGGCTTTGGCACTATGGCGCTATGCGTTGGTCTTGGCCTGGGCGCGGTGTTCAAGGCCTATCCGCTGCTGCATTTGGCGCTGAAGATTGGTGGCACGAGCTACCTTCTTTATCTCGCTTGGCGTATTGCTCATGCTGGACCAATGAGCGACGGGCACGCGCGCAGTGCTCCCATGACATTCTTTCAGGCCGCCGCCTATCAATGGGTCAACCCCAAAGCCTGGTCGATGGCGGTCGGGGCCATGGCGGCTTTTGCGCCGCGCGCCGGCTATCCTTATAACGAGATGATTATCGCGGCGGTGTTTGCCTCCTTGGGAACTGTGTCGGCGGGCAGTTGGGCGCTGTTCGGCACGCGATTGCGCCATTGGCTGACAACACCGCGCGCGTTGCAGATCTTTAATCTGACTATGGCCGCTTTGCTGGTGGCGTCTTTATCGCCGGTCTTTGTCGAGGTTTATTCCTATCTCAAGGGGGCGGTATGACACTTGAATTATTCTTCGCTCTTACCCTGTTTTCGATCCCGGCATTTTTCACACCGGGGCCAAACAACATCATGCTGATGACGTCGGGGCTGAATTACGGCGTCGTGCGCACCATGCCGCATATGTTTGGCGTCGATATCGGTTTTGGCCTGATGGTCGCGGTGATGGGGCTGGGCCTGCGGCCGCTGTTTGAAGCCTTCCCTGTGGTTTATACGATTTTGAAAGTGCTCGGGGCGGGTTATCTTTTATATCTGGCCTGGAAGATTGCAACGGCAGGAGCGGTCAAGGACGGCGGCAATGGTGGGCGCCCCTTTAGTTTTGTGCAGGCCGCTGCATTCCAATGGGTCAACCCCAAAGCCTGGGGAATCGCTATCAGCGTAATCACGACCTATGTCCCGCAGGAAAACTTTACAGCAAATGTTCTGATCATCGCAGTGTTCATGGCCATGTTCGGCGTGCCGGCTTCTATTACCTGGGTACTGTTCGGCTCGAAACTGCGCTGGCTGTTGAATAAGCCAAACACCCGGCGCTGGTTCAATATCGTTATGGCGCTGGCGCTCATTGCCTCGCTTTATCCGGTGCTGGGTGAGGCTGTGCGTTACCTGCGCGATGTAATCTAGTAATCTGGCTAAGGAGTTTGGCGCGTCATGAAGCTGATCGGACAATATGATTCTCCCTATACGCGGCGGGTGGCGATTTCGCTGAGCCATTGCGGCGTTGGTTTTGAGCATGTCGGGCTGTCGGTTTATGCGGACGCCGATGAGATGCGCCGGATCAATCCGCTGGGCCGTATTCCTGCATTGGTGCGCGATGACGGCGAGGTGCTGATTGATTCAGCGGCAATTCTCGATTGGCTGGATGAGAGCGTTGGCGCCGCCAGAGCGCTGATCCCGGCGACAGGACCGGAACGGCGCGGAGCGTTGCGCATCATTGCATTAGCAACCGGTGCCATCGACAAGGCCATGGCCATTTCCTATGAGCGCTATCGGCGCCCGCCGCAAACGATCCACCAGCCCTGGCTTGAGCGCTTGGGGCTGCAATTGGAAAGTACCCTCATTGCCCTTGATGAATTGCCGCAAGGTCCCTGGCTGATGGGCGATAATCTAAGCCAGCCGGATATTACGGTGGCCGCAACAATCGGGTATATCCGTTGCTATTTGCCAGATTTGATCCCGCCCGAGCGCTATGGCCGGTTGGCGGCGCTGGCGAGCCAATGTGAGGCATTGCCGATTTTTCAAGCCTGTTTGCCAAGTGCGCAGGATATCGGCGGCGACCCGGGCGAGGCGGCAGCGGCGCTTTTACGCTTGCAAGGCAAGGCTGATAAAGGCTAGTCACGGTCAAACAATTTTGGCAACAAACCACGAAAAATTTACAACTGCATATGCGAAGAGGTGAAACATGCGCGTTTATTACGATACCGATGCCGACGTTAATCTGATCAAGGGCAAAAAAGTCTGTGTCATCGGCTTTGGCTCCCAGGGTCATGCCCACGCAATGAATATGAAAGATTCAGGCGTCAAGGATATTGCTGTTGCCCTGCGCGAAGGCTCAGCTACGGCCAAGAAGGCCGAGGCTGCCGGGTTCAAGGTGATGAATGTTGCCGATGCGGCCAAATGGGCTGATCTGATGATGATGGCAACGCCTGATGAGCTACAAGGCGACATCTGGAAAGACGATATCGCGCCCAATATCAAAGACGGCGCCGCCATAGCTTTCGCCCATGGCCTCAACATTCATTTCAAATTGATCGAAGCGCCTGACAGCATCGACGTCATTATGATCGCGCCAAAGGGGCCTGGACACACGGTGCGCGGCGAATATCAAAAAGGTGGCGGCGTGCCCTGCCTGGTAGCGATTGATCAAGATGCGACCGGCAACGCCCACGATCTGGCCTTGTCTTATGCGTCGGCAATCGGCGGCGGGCGTTCTGGCATTATTGAAACCACTTTTAAAGAAGAATGCGAAACTGACCTGTTCGGTGAGCAGGCGGTTCTGTGCGGCGGTCTGGTTGAGCTTATTCGTGCCGGCTTTGAAACGCTGGTGGAAGCTGGCTATGCGCCGGAGATGGCCTACTTTGAGTGCCTGCATGAAGTGAAGCTGATTGTCGATCTGATTTATGAAGGCGGCATTGCCAACATGAATTATTCGATCTCCAACACGGCGGAGTGGGGCGAATATATGTCAGGCCCGCGCGTGGTGACGTCTGAGACCAAGGCTGAAATGAAGCGCATTCTTGACGACATTCAAAGCGGCAAATTCACCTCCGACTGGATGCAGGAATGCAAAGGTGGTCAGGCCCGCTTTAAAGCCACTCGGCGGCAAAACGATGCCCATGAGATCGAAGAAGTGGGAACTAAACTGCGCGCCATGATGCCGTGGATCAAAGCGGGTGCGCTGGTCGACAAAGAAAAGAACTAAGGCTTGAAGGCGGTATCGCCCCGCCTTCCGATCTGGCGTCGCAGCCCTGGACTTAATAAGTCCGGGGCTGTTCTTTTATTGTCAAAATCCTGCTATTATGTCTTGATCTGACCCTGTTGTCTTTGGGCGCAGATCGGCAGCTATCGACAAAGAGGCGCGGCAATGAGCTGGTTAGTTTGGGCAATCATAGCGTACTGGGTCTTCAAGCGCATCAAGCAGTCTTATTTGGACTTGGGAGGCAGCGACGACCAAAGCCATCAAATGGAAACAGATTCGAGACCAGAGGGTAGCGCCAAGGGTGCCTTTCCGTCGGCTAAGTCGGGACAGGCCAAGATCGAAACGGGGCTGGCTTCGGGTAAGACTGTCTTGGCTGGGCGCAGCAGTAAACCCAAAGGAGACAAGTTCGGCGGCAAAGCTACGCCGTCCAACTGGAGTACCGCCAAGAAACGGGCGGTCGGCATGGCACGAGACAAAGCGGCGGGGTGGTACACAAAAGGCAAGTCACCCACTGGCTCTTCATTACGGCGAAAGGGCAAAAGCAAAGTCAAGGTACGCGCCGGTTGGTTTAGCTGATGGCATGGCGATTGGCGGCAGGCTCACAAGCTGGAGCATTCGCTGGTTACCTGTCGATTTTAATTCCCGCTATCGGTTTGGCGCGCGGCGATAGATAGATAACAGCCCTTAATGGAGCAAATAAAAAGTCATGAAGCTTGCGTTTCACACTTTGGATGTTTTCACTGATCAACGGTTTGGCGGCAATCCG
>JAJRRE010000123.1 GCA_024279745.1 Alphaproteobacteria bacterium | reverse complement strand
TGGCACCACTACAAGCAGCAGGTCCAAGTATTCGTGGCATTGAATTTGCTTCCCAAAGTTAAAGCGCTCGCCATGGCCTAATGGCACGCAATGTTAAAGCAGCCACATGTTTACTAGCCACCGTCAAACACGCAAAAGCCGCCATTGTGCTCAAGCTATACCCCATTATTCCTAGGATCGTGCTTCACTCGACATTGAACGTGCTGCGCCGCAACATTACCGATTAATCTTGATCGCCATTGCCGCAATTTATTCGCGGCACCAGACTTAAGTACTAGGGCCAAATTTAATCGACATATACACCCTGTTCACAGCTTTCTACACCAAACGATTTTGTGATCATTTCGTTGAAACTGCCCGGCAGATGCGCTAGCACTTCATTATACCGTTAGTTGGCGATGGCTTATCCACTGAAAGGATCGGCGCATGGTATCTTGTGGCAAAACGATACTTGCGCTGGCGTTGATCTTCGTCCTGTCAGGTCATTCGGCCACTCGTGCGCAAATCACAAACTCGCAAACGGCGCGCCCGCAAACAGTAGATGTAAAAATCATTCTGGCAGTCGATGCGTCGGGCAGCATCAATCGGACCGAGTTGCGACTACAGCTTGACGGCATAGCCGCCGCGTTTCGCGACAAGGATGTATTGCGCGCCATCGTATCGGGCCCGCACCGCAGAATATCCACAGCCATGCTGATCTGGTCAGACGCCGCCTACAGAAAAATTCCAACCAAATGGCATATTGTCCATAACCGCAGCACAGCTGAAAATTTTGCCAGCGAAGTTGAAGATTTTGCCAACGATTTTGGCGGCGTCTTTTCTGTTGTTGGCGGCGGCACCGGGATTGGCGACGCGCTGGCCTATGCGCTGAACATGATGGCGGACAATAAAGCGTTCGCGGCCCGGCGGGTGATCGATGTATCTGGCGACGGCGTTGAAACACCGCCCTGGTCGAAGGGCGCGGTTGAATTGCCGCAAGCGCGGGAAGCGGCCCGGCTCAGCGGTGTCATGGTCAACGGCCTGGCCATTCTCAACGACAATCCAAATCTTGATCACTATTATCGGCGCAACTTGATCGTCGGGCGTGGCAGCTTTGTCATGAAAGTGGCGCAGCTCAACGATTACGGCGATGCCATTCGCAAAAAACTTTTGCGCGAGCTGCAAAGCAATGTGATTGGCGGGGCCCCGGTCCCTGTCCCTGTTCCGAGCGCCGTACCGCATCGGCAAATACACCGGCTCGCGCAAGCAGGTAGGGTGCCGGTGGATACTAACGACTATTATATAGATTGAAATGGAGGCAAGGCTAATCAACCGCTTACACTCGTCATAAGCATCGCGTTTCGCGGTTCTTTCGAATGTGTCCCGCCTTTTGCGGGGATGGCGACCAGTGGGTATGAGGTGTAAGACGCAAGAACACTTAAGTGTTTCAGACTTAAATAGCTAAAGCCGTTTGCCGCTTTCCTTGTCGAACAGATGCAGCGCATCTGCCGGCGCGCCAAGCTCGACACTCTTCCCAATGGAAAAATCTTTGTCGCCATTCAGTCGCAACGTAATCTGCTGGGTTGGGTCACTGCGCACGGCACCATAGACCAGCGTATCCATCCCCAGATGTTCAACGGATGAGACCTCGATCTGGAAATCTTTCGCCCCTTCGGCCTGCGCAATTTGCAGATGTTCCGGGCGCACGCCCAGGCGCAGCTGCTGTCCCGGCTCAACCGATGTACCCGGCGGCACCGGCAATTGCGCCCCAAAGGCATTTATTGTTTTGCCGTCGCCCGCGACTTCCGCGTCCGTAAAATTCATCGCCGGTGAGCCGATAAATCCGGCCACAAAAACCGTCGCCGGTTTGCGGTAGACCTCGCGCGGTGTACCGATTTGCTCGGCCAGCCCTGCATTCATGACCACCAGTCTGTCAGCCATGGTCATCGCCTCAACCTGATCATGGGTCACATAGATCGTCGTGATGGCAAGGCGGCGTTGCAGCTTTTTGATTTCCTGGCGCATGGTCACGCGCAGCTTGGCATCGAGGTTAGACAGCGGCTCATCGAACAAGAACACTTTGGGATTGCGCACGATCGCCCGCCCCATGGCAACCCGCTGGCGCTGCCCGCCGGACAATTGCTGCGGCTTGCGTTCCAGCAGGCCTTCAAGTTCCAGAATCTGCGCCGCCTCAGCGACCTTGGCGACAATTTCATCGCGCGCCATTTTGCGGTTCTTGAGCCCATAAGCCATATTATTGAACACGCTCATATGAGGGTAAAGCGCATAGTTTTGAAAGACCATCGCGATATTGCGGTCCATCGGTTCCAGATCATTAACGATAGCGCCGTCGATAGAGACGTCGCCGCCGGTGATGGTCTCAAGCCCGGCCACCATGCGCAATAACGTGGATTTACCGCAGCCGGACGGACCGACAACGACAATGAATTCGCCGTCGGTGATGTCGAGACTGACACCATGGATCACCTGTGTCTTGCCGTAACTCTTGGTGACGTTTTTTATGCCAACTGATGCCAACGCTACTTCTCCGTCTCTGTCAGGCCCTTCACAAAGAGCTTTTGCATGGTCATGACCACAAGCACCGGCGGCACCATGGCAAGCAGGGTCGTCATCAT
>JAJRRE010000122.1 GCA_024279745.1 Alphaproteobacteria bacterium | reverse complement strand
CTGGTTGGAATTGATCGGGCCTTTAATAATGATGCAACCCGCGATCTTCTCAAAATGGCCGGTCTGCGTGGGGAGAGGCCCGTCGTTGCCTATATGTTTTTTCGCGTTGTAGGCCCGCCGGCAATGTTCTTTCTTACTTTGCTATATGTCTTTGTGGTGGCCAAGTTGAGCTATCCACCCATCGCCAAATTGGGCATTGCGCTGGGGGCAGGCTATCTTGGCTATTATCTGCCAACAATCTTTATCAACAATATGGTTTCCAAACGTCAGCAATCGATCAAGGACGCCTTTCCCGACAGTCTCGATATGCTGCTGATCTGTGTGCAATCAGGCATGTCAATTGAATTGGCATTTGCGAAAGTTGCACGTGAAGTCGGTCAGACATCAATGGAGCTTGCCGAAGAATACAGCCTGACCACGGCGGAGCTGTCTTATCTTCCCGAACGGCGGTTGGCTTATGAAAATCTGGCAAAGCGTACGGGTATTCCTGGCGTGAAATCAGTGGCGACCGCGCTTGTGCAAGCGGAGCGTTACGGGACACCTGTTGGCACCGCGCTGCGGGTGATGGCCAAGGACAATCGCGATATGCGCATGGCCGATGCTGAGCGCAAAGCCGCCGCGCTGCCGCCAAAACTAACAGTCCCAATGATTATCTTTTTCCTTCCGGTGCTGTTTATCGTAATTCTGGGACCAGCTGTCATGCAGGTCATGGAATTCAGATAAAAGCATTCAGATAAAAGCAGAACGAGATTTCTGGGCTTTAGGCTGGCGGGCATTTATCCGCAGCGCCGATCTCGCGACAAGCCAAACATTGCAACGGTTCCGGTCAAATCTGGCTGGAGCCATTGCCGTGTTTCAGGGCGCCCAATATATTTGTAGCGGCGCAATGTTTGCGATGCGCCGGTTTCGCAACATTAACCACGCCAAACGATTTTCGGATCTGCAATGGCCGCGATACCCGCTGCCAGTTCAGTGCTGTGCTTTAATTGGCACGGTGGGCGAAATCTGTGTTTATTCTTACTGGCGCCCGGGAAAATAACACGCTGCATCAGCTGCTTACAGCGGTCGTAGTATTTGCGGCGACTACCTCGACTTTGCTCTAGGCGGTAGAATTTGCATGGAAATTATGGATTTTAAAGCGCCGGCAGCATCACTTGGCCAACATTATAGCATTTTGTGACTAAGGCCTCGCCATAAGCTTTGGTAGCGGCTAGGTTAAAAGGTCAATGATAGTTCTTGATGCCCCGGATTGCTCCGCCGCCTGCGGTTAAGTTGTTGAATTGTTTCGATAGATTTCACGACATCGCAATCATTTATTTTCTTGCAGCAAATCAACAGGTTGCAGTAGGAAAGCGGACTCATAGGGGTCATCAGGTGAAAGTTTAACGAGGGGAGCTTGTATGCCGCGTTTGGCCAAAGAAGCCAAGACTATGCGATCCCACTACGATGTTGTTGTGGTCGGATCGGGGTATGGAGGGGGCGTTGCCGCGTCGAGACTGGCACGAGCCGGCTTGTCTGTTTGCGTGCTTGAGCGCGGGCGCGAGCTGTTACCGGGAGATTTTCCGGACACGTTATTGGGCTCGCAGCGGGAAATGCAAATACGCGGTGAAACCATGCAAATGGGTTCCTCCAGCGCGTTGTTCGATGTGCGGCTGGGTGAGGGCGTGCATGTATTGTCCGGATGCGGTCTGGGCGGCACATCGCTGATCAACGCTAATGTGTGCCTGACCCCGCATGACGATATATTCGACGATGAAATCTGGCCACATCAATTGCGCCAGGACCATTGGTTGAACCTGGGCTATCACCGAGCCAGGGCAATGCTGCAACCAAGCAGTTTGCCGGACACCTCAACACCGGCCAAGTTGAAAGCGTTGGAACAGGCCGCTGAAGCAATCGGAAGCGCCGTTAAACGCGTCCCCTTGCACATTACATTCGACACCCATGTAAACCCCGCCGGCGTCAGGCAGCCCCCCTGCACCGGTTGCGGTGATTGCATCTCAGGTTGCAATATCGGGGCGAAGACAACGGTACATTCCACTTACCTAACCGATGCGGTTAACCATGGCGCGGAACTCTTTACGCAGCAAAGTGTGCGTTTTGTCGAACAAGTAGCAGCAGACGGCGTCACAGAAGGCACTACAGAAAACGTCACAGACGGCATCACAGAAGGTGTCCCAGATGTCGATCGTGGAAATGCGGGCTCTAAAGGCAAATGGCGCGTCTTGTTCGTGCAAGAGGACAAGGAAGTACGTTTGGTCACCCGCCGCGCCGTCTTTGCCGATAAAGTAGTGATCGCGGCGGGGACATTGGGAACAGCAGACATCATGATGCGCTCAGCCAAGCGCGGTCTTGTGTTATCGAAGATGCTTGGGAAACGGTTTTCATCCAATGCCGATTCTATTTCGTTCGGCTATAACAATGATGTATTCGTCAATGGGATTGGCACGGGACGCAAAACCCGAGACGGTGTCCCGGAGGTCGGACCGGCAGTTTGCGGTATGGTCGATCTGCGGACAGGCAAGGCTGTGGAAGATCAATTGGTAGTGGTCGAAGCGTCCATTCAAAGTGCCATGGCTCCCGTTATGCCGATGATGCTCAGCGCCGGCAGCGCCACGGGGACGGATATGGATGCGGGGCTGCGCGATGCACTGGAAGAAAGCGGGCGCACTTTGGAAAGTCTTGTCATGGGAGCTTATAGCGGCGCCGTTTCGCAAACCCAGATCTTCCTGGTCGTCGGCAATGACGATGCAGGCGGCGAAATCATATTTGAGAACGACCGGGCACGGGTGCATTGGCCTCAGGCTGCACAAAATCCTGTCTTCAAAAAGATTGATGAGACGTTGCGGGCGCTGATCAAAGCCACGGGTGGCACCTATATTCCAAATCCTGCGACCATGAAACTGTTGGGCAACAACCTGATGACGGTGCATCCGCTCGGCGGCTGTGTGATGGGTGAAGATGCCTCAACCGGCGTTGTCGATCATAAATGCCGGGTCTTCAATACCGATGGCGCTAATGGCGAAACATCTATCTATGATGGATTATATATTTGTGATGGTTCGACATTGCCGCGCTCTGTTGGGGTGCATCCGCTTATGACGATCACGGCGATTGCAGAACGGGCAATGGCGTTGGCGGCGCGCGATCACAATTGGGATTTGACAACCGATGCCAATGATACCGCCCCGTTGCGCGATTATGTATCGCAAACAATGGCGCGAGCTGAGTTAGTTGTTTGAAGTCTCCAATGTTATGCGCGATGAAGTGGTAAGCCGGTCGAGCCTGGTTGATGTCGCGGAGCAGGACTTGGGGAACTTGGTAATTGAGTAAGGATGTAAGTTATGTCGGGTGGACCAAAGGCGACAGATAACACGAAGACGGCGGCGGAGGTTGCGGCAGCAGCGGCGGCGGCAGAGGCCTCGGCTGCTGATCTGCCGCCAGGTGGGCCGGCAAATGAGTCGACTGCTGCGCAAGCTGAGATTGATAGCGCACAGATAGCGCGGGCGTCTCAACCCGGTGCTGCAATAGCTGCTCTTGCCGCGGCAGCTGCGGCCCTTGCCGCACAGTCAGTGGATGGGGTGGCTAATGTTGCAGCCGGCGAGGGCGTAGCGACCGATACAAACACCGCCCCAACGTCCCGTGATAACGCACAGGTTAGTACACCATCGCAAATTAGCGCACCTTCCCAGCGAAGCGCGCCCTTTGAAGCACGTGCGGCTGAGCCAGCCTCAGCTCCAACGCCAGCCCCAACGCCAACTCCAGATTCAGCTCTAACACCAGCCGCTGCTTCATCGCAGGACCTTGCAAGCCCGCCCAGCCCCGACTTCTCAACGCCGTTTACTGCCGGCGCAGCGGCCGTTGCAGCAACTAGCGCTGCGGTTGCCAGCAACGCTCACGCTTCCCAAAGCGGCCCCGTCGTCCACGGCACATCTGCTGCGGCCGACATAAAAAACCACGCTCCTGTTGCCCCCGTCGCCTCGGTAAATGCCAAGCCTGCGAAAGCCGCGCCGGCGGCGGCTGCTTCTGGCACAAGGTCGACCAAACGCTTGTCCAGTCCGATCAATGAATTGGACGCCCATTACGACGCGCTGATCATTGGGTCGGGTTATGGTGGTGCGGTTTCGGCATCGCGGCTTGCCCGCATGGGGCTGAAGGTTGCGTTGTTCGAGCGCGGGCGCGAAATTCAGATTGGCGATTTTCCCGATACACTGCTTGAGGCGCAGCAAGAATTTCAAATCTCCGGGCCGGGCGTGCATACCGGGTCGAAGACCGCGCTTTACGACATGCATGTCGGCGCCGATCTTCATGTGCTAGTTGGGTGCGGGCTTGGGGGGACGTCGTTGATAAACGCCAATGTCTCTTTGCCGCCTGATCCACGGATTTGGGAAGACCCGCATTGGCCGCGCGAATTGATCGCCGACGAGACCTTGGAGGAGGGCTTTGCACGCGGCGTCGCCATGCTGCGCCCGCAGCCCTATCCCAATAAAGTCCGGCTCGATAAAATGCAGCGCTTTAAGGAATCTGCCGAAGCCTTGGGAGTAGAGCTGACCCGTCCGCCAATCAACGTCAACTTTGAAGACGGCGTGAATGCCGCCAATGTTTACCAGCCCGCCTGTACGCTTTGCGGTGATTGCTGTTCGGGTTGCAATGTCGGCGCGAAAAACACCACACAGATGACTTATCTGCCCGATGCCGTCAATCATGGGGCGCAAATATTTTGTGAGACGGTTGTCTCCCATGTGGAAAAAGAT
>JAJRRE010000121.1 GCA_024279745.1 Alphaproteobacteria bacterium | reverse complement strand
GTCGGTGCCGGTGTTGCTTTCATGCCGTTCCACTTTGGCGGCCATTTCCAGGGCAAGGATTTGCGCGATAAATATCCGCAGGGAGCCGATCCTTATGTGCTGGGTGAGGCGTCCAACACGGCGCAGACCTATGGGTACGATATCGTTACCCAGATGCAGGAATCTAAAGTCACACTTTGCAAAATCTGGAGGGCTTAACCAATGGCACGAATGAAGTTTCTGTGTGACGCCGAGCGCTGCATTGAATGTAATGCCTGTGTCACCGCTTGTAAGAACGAGCATGAAGTGCAATGGGGCGTCAACCGGCGCCGCGTTGTAACCATTAATGATGGCCATCCGGGCGAGCGCTCGATCTCGGTCGCCTGTATGCATTGCTCCGATGCGCCGTGCAAATCGGTTTGTCCTGTCGACTGTTTCTACACAACAGAAGAAGGCGTCGTGCTGCACAACAAGGATCTGTGTATTGGCTGCGGCTATTGTTTCTATGCCTGCCCGTTCGGCGCGCCGCAATATCCCAAAGTGTCGAATTTCGGCTCACGCGGTAAGATGGACAAATGCACCTTCTGTGCTGGCGGTCCGGAAGAAACCCACTCCAATGACGAGTTCAAGAAATATGGCCGCAATCGCTTAGCGGAAGGCAAACTGCCACTTTGCGCCGAGATGTGCTCGACCAAGGCGTTGCTGGCCGGAGATGGCGATATTGTCTCCAAGATCTACCGCGAGCGGGTTGTGGCGCGCGGCTTCGGCTCCGGCGCGTGGGGATGGGGCAAGGCCTATCCTGGACGCCAGGGGTAATAGCAAGGGTGTCGCCAGGGGTAATAGCAAGGGTGTCGCCAGGGGTAATAGCAAGGGTGTGTCGCCAGGGGTAAGGCACTTGGTTTGGCTTCTCTCGACAAGGGCCTTGCAAGTTTGGGTTCCCTCAGGAGCGGGCCTTGCAAAAACATGAGGGGCGGCCAGCGGTCGCCTCAGCCGTGTTGGCGTGCGGGACATGCGTCGTAGAATGGCGGCAAAGGCGATGCCTTCAAAGGAGATGCATTCCATGACGTTATCAGACATGACGGTATCAAAACTCCAGCCGCTTTATTGCAGAGTGCTTGGTTTGGTCTGCGGCTTGGTTTTACTGCTGTTTGTCATGGCGCCGCTCAGCCCAGCTGCGCTGGCACAAAGCTCGGTGCGCCTGCCGGCTGGAGCAAGTGGCTCGGCAACACCGCCGCCGCCGCCCGCTGGAATACTCTCAGGAACGTCTGCTGGGCGAGGGGCTCAAGACGTCGGCAGTTCCGGCACGGCGCGCAATCCGTTTCGGGTTCCCGACCCAACGGCGGGCAAAGGCGCACGCTATGATACGCGCATGTGGGAGAAATTGCGTAAGGGCGCCGGCGGTACGGTCTCGATCCTCGACAGCAATGCGGGGCAACTCATTCAGTCCGACGGCTGGGAATGGATGAAGCTGCGCAATGGTAAATTGCAGCGCTATGGTGGCTGGGCGCTTGGCGGCACGATTGTTTTGCTGGCCGCGTTTTTTCTGTTCAAGGGGCGCATTAAAATCGCGTCCGGTTGGGCTGGCCGCACGGTGACGCGCTTTGGCTTTTGGGAGCGCGCCGCCCATTGGATGCTGGCCGGATCCTTCATCATTTTGGCGGTGAGCGGCCTGAACATGCTCTATGGCAAGGAGCTGCTGTTACCGCTGATCGGCAAACCGGCATTCGCAGCAATGACCGCCTGGGGTAAATCATTGCATAACTATGTCGCCTTTGCTTTCATGGTCGGCATTCTCATGACGTTCGTGATGTGGCTGCGGCACAATTTCCCATCCTGGCGCGATATCGTCTGGGTTGCAAAGCTTGGCGGCGCGCTGGGGCATGTCTCGGCAGGCAAATTCAATGCCGGGCAGAAAATGCTGTTCTGGTTGATTATGTTATCCGGGTTTAGCATATCGGCGACCGGACTGGCGTGGATGTTTCCGTTTCAGGCGCCGCTGGCCGGCGAGACGTTCTGGGCGCTTAATCGCCTGGGAACTGATTTTCCCACAACGCTCTCGGCCGTGCAGGACATGCAATATACGTCGATCTGGCACAGCATTCTTGGCCTGTTCATGAGCTGTTTGATTATCGCGCATATCTATATCGGCACTATTGGCATGCAGGGCGCCTTTGCTGCGATGGGCTCAGGCGAGGTCGATGAAAACTGGGCGCTTGAGCATCACGATATATGGGCAAAGGACGCCCTGGCCGCGCGTGGTTCTTTGGGCGCGCAGGGGGGCGGCGGATCTCCTGCTGGTCCCTCGCCGGCCGGTCCGCAACCAGCGGAATAGAGGCCAGACAGGTCAGGGTTCTCGATCTTGGTAGCCTTGAGTTGAGAGTTTGATCTGGGGAACAGGACAGACTTTTGCCGCGGGTGCCGGTTTATAGTTTGACACTAAAGCCAGAGGGGGAGGGGGATGAACCAATTGCAAGAGGTTTCGGCTTCGCTCCCGGCCACCACGATGCCGTACAAAGCTTTCAAAATCACACCGCTTAGTATCGCGCTGCTATTGTTTGCAGTGGGGGTTCACATGTGCGCAACATCGGTGGCATATGCGGGAGGGGCGATTAAGCCGCCCTTGGTAGCCGAAAACTCTGCAGCGAAACCACCTGAGCCTAGCGGCAATCTTACCGGGCATGGCGGGCCAGTGAAAGCAGTGGCGGTTAACCAGAGCGGCGCCCGCGCGCTGACGGGAAGTTTTGACTATGCGATGATGCTGTGGGATCTGACTGGCGCCGCGCCCAAACAAGCGGCCCGCTTTGATGCCCATGAAGGCGCGATCAATGCGGTAGCGTTCGTGCCCGGCGATCGGTTTGCGCTGGCGGCGGGCGATGACGGTTCGGTGTGGATGTGGGATTTGAAAACCGGCAAACTGCATCACCGGTTCAAAGGCCATAGCGCCAAAATCAATCATCTGAGCGTCAGTTCGGACGGCCGGTTTGCGGTCTCGGCCAGCTGGGATCGGACAGCGCGGATCTGGGATTTGCGCGCGCTGAAATCAGGTCCGGTGCTCAAAGGGCATAAGGGACCGGTTAATGCGGCAGTATTTTCGCAAGACGGGTTGCGCGTTTATACGGCGAGCTATGACGGTACAATTGGATTGTGGGATCGTGTTAGCGGCGCCTATCAGCGCCCGGTGATCAAGCCCGGCTGGGGCGTGAATGTGCTGGTGCGGCTGCCGCGCGGCGCGCAGATTAGCACTCAAACGGGGGATAACGATGAGCAAGAGCCAGGCGAGCATCTGCTATGGGGCGCGCTGAATGGGGCCGCTGGAATTGTGGAAGGGCGCAGCGGTAAGATTATCGCCAAACTGCCGTCCCATGACCGCCCGGTTTTAGCAGTCGCGGCGATTGCCAAACCGGGACTGATCGTGACCGGCGGCGGCGGCGGCGTCATTCGCGTGATGCGCATCGGCGATTGGGCAGTGATTGAAGAATATCAAAACGCGCTCGGGCCGGTCTGGGCG
>JAJRRE010000120.1 GCA_024279745.1 Alphaproteobacteria bacterium | reverse complement strand
TTGTCGTTTTGCGAAATCGTTTGCGAAAGGTGAAACGAGCTGTTGCCGATCTTGGTGACCAAGGTCGCAATTGAAACGGTGCCGGGCCAGAAAATGGGACCAAGATATTGCAGCGACAAAGCAGCTATGACAAAAGAACTGTCGCGCCGGTATGCCTTGGTTTCGCCGGCATAAAGGATCTCAACGCGGCCGGTTTCCAAAAAAGTGGCAAAGACTGCGTTATTGACATGGCCTTGTCGGTCCGTGTCGCTATATCTGATCTTGTCGGTGGTAACAAAGGCATTGGCGTGGGAAATCTGTCGGTCGTCTGTCATGATCGAACATCCTTGTCTAACGTGCGTTTGGTCAATTAAGGCCTTAACAGGCCAAAGGAACAGTGTTTCGCCAGCCTCAATAATATTCACGCAGCTTAATGGCAATGACATGGGTTTGCCGGGACATTCCAGGCGGGTAGGATTTGAAGTGTGACAGATAAACTAAAAATAACTTTGGCGCAGCTTAATCCCGTGGTTGGCGATATTGTCGGCAATGTGGAAAAGGCGACGGCGGCCTGGACGCGCGCCAACAAGCAGGGCGCCGATCTGATCGTGTTTACCGAATTGTTTGTGACCGGCTATCCGCCAGAAGATCTGGTCTTGAAGTCGGCTTTTGCCGATGCGGCGCGCGCGGCTACTGAGGGATTGGCGGCGCTCACCGCAGACGGTGGGCCGGGGCTGCTGATCGGGACGGTCTGGCCGCAGCGCACAGGCGATGCGTGGCCCGGCGAGGCGGGCAAGCTGTATAATGCCGTGGTGCTGCTGGAGGCGGGCAAGGTGGCGGCCGTGCGCTTTAAAGTAGACCTGCCGACTTACGGCGTGTTCGATGAGACCCGTGTGTTTGCGCCCGGTCCGCTGCCGGGACCGATCAATTTTCGCGGTGTGCGCCTCGGCGTGCCGATCTGCGAAGACATTTGGAACATGGATGTTTGCGAATGCCTGGAGGAAACCGGCGCGGAACTTCTGCTGGTGCCAAACGGCTCACCCTTTGATCAAAATAAGCCTGATGTTCGTATGACTATCGCCGTGGCGCGGGTCACGGAAACGGCGCTGCCGCTGGCTTATGTCAATCAGCTTGGCGGCCAGGACGAGCTGGTCTTCGACGGCGCCTCCTTCGTTCTCAACAGTGACCGCGCGCTTGCCGTGCAGATGCCCGCCTGGCAAGAGGCGCTTGTCGTCACCCAATGGACGCGGCAAAGCGCGGGCGCGGGCGCTGGAACTACGGGCTGGAGCTGCGCCAAAGGTGAGCGGGCGATTTTGCCGGAAGGTGACGGCGCCGCCTATCACGCCTGCGTTTTGGGTCTGCGCGATTACGTTGCTAAAACCGGATTTCCTTCTGTCGTGCTTGGATTGTCGGGCGGCATTGACAGCGCGCTGGTGGCGGCAATGGCTGTCGATGCGCTTGGCGCGAGCCGCGTTCATTGCATTATGCTGCCTTACAAGTATACCTCAGGTGACAGTCTGAGCGATGCGGCAGCCTGCGCCAAAGCTTTGGGTGTGCGTTATGATATTGTGCCGATTGAAGAACCGGTCGCCGGGTTCAATTCGGCCCTGGGCGCATTGTTTGAAGGCTCCGACAGCGGCGTTACCGAAGAAAATATTCAAAGCCGCACGCGCGGTGCGATTCTAATGGCAGTGTCGAACAAGTTCGGCGGCATGGTCCTAACCACAGGAAATAAATCCGAAATGTCCGTCGGCTATGCAACTCTATACGGCGACATGAACGGCGGCTTTAACCCGATCAAGGATCTTTATAAATTACAGGTCTATGCGCTGTCCCGCTGGCGCAACGGACATGTCCCGTTGGATGCGAAAGGGCCAGCGGGCGAAGTGATCCCGGTAAACATCATCACCAAGGCGCCGACAGCAGAGCTGCGCGAAGGCCAACTGGATCAGGACAGCCTGCCGCCCTATGAGGTGCTCGATGACATTCTGGAATGTCTGGTGGAACATGAAATGCCGTTGCCGCAGATCGTCGCGCGCGGCCATGATGCTGCGCTCGTCAAGCGCATCGAGGGGCTGTTATATATCGCCGAATACAAACGCCGACAAGCCGCGCCCGGTGTTAAAATATCGTCGCGCAATTTTGGCCGCGACCGCCGCTATCCCATTCAGAACAAATTCCGCGAACAGCTTTGAGGGGCATTAGCCCCGCTGCTGGTGATTTATGGCGTAGGGTGCAGTGGTTATTTTTCGCTAAGCGCCAGTTTCATGCCTAGCAGGCCGAATGAGGCGGCAAAGCTTCGTCTGAACCATTGCAATACGGCAGGGCGCGCAATGATATAGTCTCTGACCAATGCCGCAAAAGCGCCGTAACCGACAAATACCAAAAATGTCAAAGCCATAAAGATAGCCGCGAGCAGCACCAGCATGGACGTTGCGTCCGCTGTGCCACCGGCCACAAATTGCGGCAGGAACGCCAAAAAGAATAAGGAGAGTTTCGGGTTCAAAATATTAAGCAAAATGCCGTTCAGGCAAATACGCCACATGGATTGCTCAGACTGGTCTTTAGTAACCGAAAGGGCGCCGTCTTCGCGTAAGATCGCCCAGGCCATGTAAAATAAATAAAGCACGCCGGCTATTTTGACGATCTGGAACGCCACAGCGCTGGTGTGCAAAAGCGCTGCCAAACCGACAATGCTGGCCAATGCGGCTGGCATAATTCCCAATGTACAACCAAATGCAGCGGCAATGCTGGGCTTGAAGCCGCGCCCCAGACCTATCGCCAATGTGTACAGCACACCGGTTCCAGGTAGTAAAATTACAACTAGGGAAGTGGCGAAAAACTCAATACTCATAACAGTTGCCTTTTGGGGCTCAATTGCACGGTTGCAGGTACGCTGCCAACCATCGACCGTGATCTCAGCGCTTGAAAATCAGCCGCAGCAATATGGTGCCCAGGCGCCGACCAAAGGAGCGGACGACGGATTTGAGCAATGTCTCACCAATGCCCTGGCGGTTATAGGAGCGGCGGCGGCGCGTTGATTTGCGGCGCGTTGTGGTTTTGCGTGTGGTCATGAGGGGCTCGTTTTGGTGGTTGTTGGTGCGACTCAAACTTTTTCATAGCAGCTGGAATATGTTTGACTTTGGTGAACGCATTTCGGTAAATCTAGGCATGCTTTAAGCCTTTGTTTGATAAACTGATTCACGTTGCAATTGGAAGCACGTCTTACCCAGGGTGTGCGCGTGTAAGGCGGCTTGCAGTTAAAACGATAAGGTTTGTCTTATGATTTTGCCGGTTCATCTGCAAGGCCAGCGCTCGTTTGGGAAAGCCAGCGCTGGTCTGCAAGGAAAAAGCCCCCAACAGCCAGTCAGTGGCGGGGGATGGACCGATACCGCGCAAGGGCTGGCTCGTAAACCTTTATGAGATGCTGGAGACGTTTGTTTGCCGCGTTGATCCTATGGCTGAATAAAGCTATGAGGCTGCAACACCGCATGAAATCGCACGCCTATGCGGAACTTCAGTTAAGCGTGAGGAGTAGCCAGTGAGCGTGTTTTCGAGCTTTTCGGGCTATGGCTTTATCCACCACAAAGCATTGAACACGCGATCGGCACTGGGCGCGGCGATGACGATTGTCGCCAAACATCCGGCAAGAACCCAGGTTTTGGAAGGTGATCTGTGCTGGGATTTCTCAAACGACCGGCAGCTGTTTTATTTCCGTCACCCTCGTATTGGTCTGGATACTTTATCGGCAAGCCGCATCACCGAAGGGCTTGGTAATAAAACCCTATTAGGGTTGGAAGATCTCCTGCCAATCAAGGCAACTGGTGCGTTTGTTGTGATTGAACTGAAAGTTGGGCGCGGGGCCTGGCGGGCGGCCATATCCCGCCTGATAGACTTCATGGAGATGCACTTTGCTGGTCGTTACTGGATAGACGGGTTTTGCTTGCCGATGCTGAACTATGTAAAACAGATCAATCGGGCGGTGTCAGTTTCACTGCATACGGAGCTGGTTTTGGGGGACTATGCCTTGCTTGTCGCCCCGCAATGGCCAATGTTGGGATTGTGCAGGCTGGATCGGTTAGCCTCAATTGACGCAATTGCGGTCAGGCGGCACGGCACTGCGCGGTTCATGGGCAAAGCTTGTGCCGCTGTACGCCGCGCCAACAAAGCCTTGCTGCTGTCTCGGATATATGATCTTAGGGAGTTTGAGCGTTCTAAAAATTGGGGCGCGGTTGGCGGGTATGTACATTGGGAATTTGACGAATTGTTCAAGTTTAACGATGAAATTGATGCCAAAGCGTCGCAAAGCCAAATGGGCATAACTTAAACATGTGATAGAAGGACATAAAGGTGAGCTATCTTTCCTTTACCTCTTATCAAGCATAAGACAGATGCAATAGAAGACAAATGCAATAGAAGACAGTGCAGGTACAGGTAATGAGCGTTTCCGAAGAACGAGATGCAAAGAAAATGAAATCAGCAAATCAATTGCTGACTACGCCCAATTTGCTGAGTTTCTCGCGCGGTATCATGGGACCGGTGGCGATGAGCCTGATCGTGACCGGCAGCTCAACAGCGCTGGGCGCGGCACTCGTAATAATGATCGCGGCCGAGTTTACCGATTTCCTCGACGGTGTGGTGGCGCGCCGCTACGGGCTGGAAACGGAATATGGCAAAGTCATTGATCCGGTATGCGACAGTATTTATCATTTGTCGGTGTTTGTCGGTTTTGTGTATCAAGGCTGGATGCCCGCCTGGATGCTGTTCATCATTTATTCGCGCGACCTGATAATCCCCTATATTCGCACGTTTGCCCGCCAGACTGGTATTGATCTTGGCATTCGCGATAGTGGTAAAATCAAAACCGCGATTCACGCCTTTGTCCAGATTGGCGTTGTCGGGCTGGCGCTTCATCTGTTGGGGCCGGCGCAATTGCTCGGCTTTGAAACGTCGTCGCTGTTGCTGATGCTAGCCGCCATCGCGTCAATTTATTCGCTGGTGGATTATGCCATGGCGGCAATTCAGCTGGAGCCGCGCTGAGCTGCCCGGCAGTGTTAGTGTTTTGAACATTCACCGTTAAATGGACGGTTTAGACGACAAAAAGCCCTGCGCCAATTCGGCTGCAGGGCTTTTTTATCAGAATTTCAATTTTCGGCCGTTTAAAGCAGAAAAAACGCCATTCCAGCCAAGATCAGCAAGACGCCGACAATGCCGTAACGCAGCAAATTGATCATCAATTTATAGCTCTTTAATTTGTCATCGACGTCAGTTGACGGATGGCTACCACTAAGATCTGTGGACATGATATTCTCCTGCTGCTGATTGGCTGTTTCTTACACAACGCTGGGGCGCCGCCTTATGATGATGAGCGGCACAAATGTTTGACGATCGCGTTTTCCCTATTTTACACAAATCAGCGGTCAATTAAATAGTGCGCCGCGTTTGTAACAGAGTGTATTGAAGTGTCGTCATGCCGCCCGGAGAGTTTCATAAGCCTTTGTTATGGTGATACAAAATATATTTCCCGCGATCTGGCCAAATCATTCTTCGCCTGCGGCATAGTAACGTGGCGCGCCGGGCTGGAGCTTAATTGCGGCGCTGGACGAAAAATGCGCTGAGCAAAGCGGCGGCTTCACTGCGGCATAATCCGTCGTAGATATCCGGGCTGTGGTGGCAGCTGGCTTGATTGAATATTCGCGCACCCTGGGCAACGCCGCCGCTCTTGGCATCGCTGGCGCCATAATAGAGCCGCCTGATACGGGCAAATGAAATAGCCGCGGCGCACATCGGGCACGGCTCAAGGGTCACATATAGATCGCAGCCGGTGAGCCGCTGTGAGCGCAATTTTCGAGCGGCAGCGCGAATCACCAGCATCTCAGCATGAGCGGTCGGATCGTTCAGTTCCCGGGTGCGGTTGCCGGCAGTGCTGAGAACACGGCCATCAGGACCGACAAGAACAGCACCCACAGGCACCTCGCCGCGATCAAAGGCCAGCCGCGCCTGATCCAGCGCTTGGCGCATAGGCGGGCGCTCATCAGGGTCAGTGTTAACATCAGTGTTAATGTCGGTACTATTGGAGGCGCCCAAACCGGCAGTCGTGTCGGCGTTCAATGGCGGCATCTTTGGGCTGTGATCGCTCGCCATGCGAATGAAGGTCCTTAGATCTTGGCCGGACGTGGCTCTGGCATGTTGCAGTAAACTAGACTAACACACTCATTTCACCCAGCAATTCAAAAATAACGGTTTAATGGCGCGCTCAAATGGC
>JAJRRE010000119.1 GCA_024279745.1 Alphaproteobacteria bacterium | reverse complement strand
GCAATAAAGGCGAGTTTTGTAAGTTTCTTTTTCATGGCAACCCTTCTATTTCCGTAACGTTGGTATCAGCGGTATGAGGCGCTAGCCGGCGCTTCAATGGGCGCTGATATGATCTTGAAACAATTCCAGTTGTCGCATCTCAAACGCGGCAATGCGCCTCACGTCTGTTCACAACTGTGTGAGTATAATTTCCTCCATCGGATGACGGGAAATTACGCCCTGCATTAACCCCGTTTCTTTGACCAGCGCAGGCACCAGCCATTGGGATCGATCGTCCCTTCGACAACTTTGCAAGCCTTTCATCGGCCAGATAAAACGTACAGCCGGAGCAGTTGCGTTTGCCTTTGGGGGTGTCGCGATATTTGACTAATTTCTGCGACGATTTCTTTGCCGCTCGGGCGCCAAAGCTGGGCAAGGTGGCGCCGGCGGCACCAATGGCTATGAGTGCGGCCATGCGGGTCAGTACAGAGCGCCGGGATTGGCTTGCAGGAGTGACCGTTATCCGTCTCTTGACCGGTTTGGGTATGAGGTTAAAGGGCTGATTATGTTTAGTTGGTAACATGAGTGCTCCTCCTGGTTATTGTTTTTGGTGGAGCTATCTAACCATGGAATGGAGGTGTTAGGGCGCGCGCTCACTGCGACGTGACAACAATTGAGCCGCGGTGAAAACGCTGTGAAAGTGTGAGTGGTTTTAAAAAATATGCCTTGGGGTACAGTGTTAATCCAAACCGCCCACCAGCCGCGCATAGGATTGCGCCACTGTTTCATCGAGCAGCTCTTTGTAACGGCGATAGGCTTTATGATCCGGCGTTATGGCGCCAAAACTGATTTTACTAAAATCGTCATGCAGCTCATAAACAATCGGTGCGGCAACCGGCGTGAAGGCGGCGCCCATGGCTTTATTAAGCGTCGTGATAATGCCGCGCATCCGTTTCATCTGATCAATCTGGCTGACCAGCACCATGCGCATGGCGCCCTTGGTTAGCGACACTAAATGAATGAACATGGACGACGAAGGAATATATAAATGGCCGCGATGGGAATAGGCAGCGTCGGGGCGGTCCTGCTCGCGAAAGCATAAGGCGTGCGCGATATCGGACCAGAAAAATTCAGTGCGAAAGGCGATGATATCGGCGCTGCCATCGAGCGCCGGGCGGATGGTGAGATAGCCGCCGATATAATGATCGACCGCATCACGGGTATAGCCGCCCATATAAAGCGGGGCGATGCCTGGTGTTCCGACCTGAAATCCTGACGACGATGGGGCTGTGGGAATAGGCGCGGTGTCGGCACCCATCCAGGCGGTTCTGATGCTTTCAAAATTAAGATCAAGCACCATGCACACGTCGAACAGGGTCTGCTCGCGTACCGAGCGGCCCGCCAGCAGGTTTTGAATGGTCTTCTCATGGCAGTCGGCATCGTCCGCCAGCTGGAACTGCGTCAGTTTCTTTTCGATCAAAGCGGTCTTGAGCAAGCTTAATGCCTGATCGCGCGTTGGCGGTATGTCGCTTCGTTTCATCAATAAGATTCCCAGCGGTTAGGCGGCGCGCCACTACGCCCTTTGACGTGGCCCTTTGACGTGGCCCAGTGACGACGCCCGAGAGACTACAAAGTCCCTGGGAAGGCACCGCCGTCGACCAGCAGATTTTGCCCGGTTATAAAGCCCGCCTGAGCCGAACACAAAAACGCGCAAGCAGCGCCAAAATCATCGGCGTCGCCCAGACGATTGGCCGGAATGTCGGCGCTCATTTGCTGGCGCGCCTGTTCAATCGTCATGTTTTGCGCGTCGGCCCGCGACTTCAATAATTGCTTGATCCGATCAGTATCATGCATTCCCGGCAGCAGCGCATTGATTGTCACATTGGAGCGCGAGACCTTGCGCGCCAGCGTGGCAACGCCGCCGGTTAACCCGCAGCGGGCGCCATTGGACAGCTCCAAGATTGCTACGGGGTTTTTGACCGAGGCGCTGGTGATGTTGACGATCCGGCCGAAGCCGCGCTCGATCATGCCGTAGACCGTGGCGTGGATCAGCGCAATCGGTGTGAGCATATTGCCCTCAACAGCCTGGCGCCAATCGTCCAGTGAGAAGTCTTTGAAATCTCCCGGCGGCGGTCCGCCCGCATTGTTGACCAAAATGTCAGGGGCGGGACAGGCGCGCAAAATCTCATCGCGCCCTTCTGGCGTAGTGATATCGCACGCGACGGTGGTCACGGTAACACCGGTTTGCTCGCGGATCTGCTGCGCGCGCGCGGCCAGCGGTTCGGGCGAGCGGGCGCAGATGGTGACATTAACCCCCTCATGTGCCAGTGCCGCCGCGCAGCCAGCCCCCAGCCCTTTCGAGGCGGCGCAAATAATTGCCGATTTGCCCTTAAGTCCCAGGTCCATGGCAGTCCCTTTCTGAATACAAAAATTGGTTTCTGGCTTCTTGTATAGAATTGTTTGTATGATCGGGCCAGAGTTTGATTTTTGGCTTGCGGTTGAAGACAGCTCTAGGCTGATTGTTCCGCTGACGTACGAGAAACCAAAATGTGAGCGATCAGCGCGCAGAAAGATAAAATATGCCCGACAAAGACAATTGGCGTGAGCAAGTTCTAGACTTTTGGTTTAAGGAGCTGAGCGCCAAGAACTGGTTTGAAAAAAGCGATGATCTGGACCTGCAGATTACGTCGCGTTTTAGGGCGGCCTATGATCAGGTTCTGGCACTTGACGCTGATCAGCATCTCAAGTCCGGGCATGATGCCCTGGCAGCAGTGATCGCAATAGATCAGTTTGCCCGCAATATGTTCCGCGATACCCCAAAGGCCTTTGCCGCCGACCCACAGGCCCTGGAGATTGCAAAACGGGCGCTGGCGGCGCGGTTGGATGAAGGGCTGACACTGACCGAGCGGCAGTTTTTGTATATGCCGTTCATGCACGCTGAAGACGTTGCTGCGCAGACGCGCTGTGTTGAGTTGTTCGGCAGTTTCAACGATGATGGTTTGCTGAAATTTGCCACCGGGCATAAGGACATCATCGACCGCTTTGGCAGGTTCCCGCATCGCAATGAGATTTTGGGTCGCCCCTCAACCGCCGAAGAGATCGCGTTCTTGAATGAGCCGGGCAGCTCCTATTAGCCAGGGCCGTCTCCACCCAATTCACACAATTGTCGGTCTAGGTAACAGCTGGCCCCGGGCGATCTAGATTGTTTTGGTCAGCGCTTCAGGGTCTTTGGGCACAGGCTCATTGCCCTGTTGCGCGCGCATCAATTTTTCTTTTTTGCTCGGCCAGCAAACCGTGAAAAGGCCGAACAGGAACAGGGAGAATAAAGCGCCCATCTGCAACCAGCTGGCGCCTGAACCGGTCCATTTGACTGCCATATTGGTTATTTGATCATATTGCAGGGCGGCAAACATCGCACCGAGCACACTGGTGACTTGTGAGACGATGCCAAAGCCACGCGATTTGAGGAAATAGATCGCAATCAGTACCGCCCAAGGCAGGATGACAATGCTGGCCTTCATGTTAAAACCCGGCGACCAATCGCCATACATAACGCCGGCCGACTGCGCATAGGCATATTCCATCAGCGGCCACAGCAGCATGACAATGGCACTGGTAACCAGACCGCGCTCCATTTTCGGCATCAACGGCGCGTAATTATCTTCCACCTGCTTATTCCAAATCACCAGCAGCAAGGCGATAATAATGATTATGAGAATAAAGAAAGTTTTAAACGGCAAGGTCACCGCGTGCCAGAACCCAGTCAGAGAAATATTGTTCATGTTGGGTTTGAAGGCACCGCTCACATTTCCTGAATATAACTGGGCAGAATCGAAGTCGAAATAACGGGCGGAGGCCTTGGCGCGGAAGTCGCTTTGCAGGGCGCAGCAGGCCTTGGCGTCCAGTTTACTGCCGGAAATAAAGCACCAGCGTTGTTTGGTGTTTTCTTCAGGTGGCTCGATCAGAGCGTCGGCAGAGCATGTGCGCGCAAAAGGCTCAAGCCCGACGCGGTTTCTGCTGGCAGCACGCACGGCAAACATTGTCGACAGCATCGGGCCGGCATTGCAGTTCTTGCCGGTTTCCGTGCAAACGGTTGAAATGTTTTGCGCGCCGGCTGGGATATTAGGGGTTAACTCCCAGACCGCGCGGGGTTGCCCACCAATCAAATTAGCTGAAATTCCGATGGCCAGGGCGATAACAGCGGTAAAACCAATCAGAAACCGGGTTTTTCCAAATGGTGTAATGTGTCGCCAATAAAGATCGGTAAAAATGACTGCGGGCCGATAAAAAGCAATCAGCGCCAACAGCCCGAAAAGCGGATAAAACACGAACAGATAGCTGTGGAACATCGCGATGGAGATCCAGTCAGTCGATCCAAATTCCTGCCACAGCATGATCGGCAGAACCAAAAATGACGCATATAGAACTGCAAATACAGCAAATACGAACAGCCGTTCGGCAATTGGTAACTTCATCTAACTCCCCCACGAATTCGCCTGATCCCATCTGATTGGCGATACGCATCATTTTTTTGATGATCAGAGTGCATTATTGCCAAAGCAGCTGGGAAAGACCAGCTAAAGCCGCGAAAATGTTATGAAATTTTGCCAGCCCGAAGGCTCATTTGCATCGGTTGCCGCGCCATCGACGCGATTATAGGCATGTGACTTGCAGGGCGCGGAGGGGCAAACCAAGCTAGCTGGCTCAATTCCACTTTAAAACCAATCACAGCCAATCCATCAATCACCTTGCGGCGGGCCAAGGGCGGGCCGGGGGCGTTGATAGGGCAGTTGGAAAAAAGCATGCCATAAAGTTGGGTAAAAATAACTGATCTGTGATTTGTATCACTGTCAAGAATTCGTGAGCTGGTTAGAGTGGTGGCAAGTCTCAAGCACGGTTAAAATTCGTCAAAACTAACATTGGAAGAAAAATTATGACCCAGAAAAACACAGTGAAAAAAGCCAACGCGGTGGCAGCGGTTTTGGCGGCGGGTGTTGTCTCATTGACGTTCATCTCAAGCGCCAGCGCCATTCAGTGCAAAGGACGTTATCAGGTGGTAAGCGGCAATCTGATCTCGACGTCTTATTGTGAAGATAGTTACCTGGTTGTTGTTGCCCGCAAATATGGTTATTCGGTTTCAAAATCTACCATTCGCAACAACCCGAATAAAAAACGCGATATTTGTCAGCAGATCGGGCATGACAACCGCTTGTCTGGCATCTGCAACACCAAGATCTTCAAACGCCGGCGTTAATCGCCGCTGATCTGGGCCAGTCTGATCTAGGCCAGTCTGGTTTGGGCCGGGCTGATCTGTTTCACGCTGTTTCGATACCAGGAGACAATTTTAGCGGCGCGGTCATTTATAGCCGCGCCGGCTTTAGTTTCGTGGCGGCCCGCTAACTTGTTGCTTCGCACCGTTTCCAAATCTCCAATGGCGGTGTGTTGCTGCTCGCCGCATGTCGGCGCAGCGTCATGGTCTGTTCACTTTGCTGCGACATTTCAATGCGCGACCCGGCGTCTTTTTCAGGCACCGGAACGGTATAGCTGAAAGAATGGCGCTCATAATTGCCGCTCATTTTGGTGCCGCCAGGGGTCACGATTGCCGGCCCATCAATGCTAAGCCGTTCGCCGCCGTTGGAGCACCAGTCGCCATCAATGCGGTCGGCGCGCGCTGGTAGGGCAAGCATGAATATTGCGCTCACAATAACCGCGCTGCCGATGACTGCACGCGATAAGTTGTTGGTAGTCCCAGTCACTGTCATAGTCATTTGCAATCCTTTCACTTTTTATCGCCGTCGCCGCACCTTGTTTCGCGCTCACCGTTCGGCGTTTCTGGCCGGGGCTGCCAGCAGATCAAGTGCGTTTTGGCCATCACGGTACGCCGTCGATTTTTCCTTCTTCGGCGAGGCGCTTGGTGGGGTAATTATGCGAGGCATATTTGAGCACCAGAACGGCAAGGGTCAGAATTAGAATTGCACCGGCTGGATAAAGGACGATCAATTCCGGTGTATGGTGAGTGCTAACATAGCCGACCATCACCCGGGTCAGCGCTGTGATCACGATATACAGCAAAAATGTCACCGGCATACGCTTGGTCGAAAAATACAGGCCAACCATGGCGCCCAGTTCCAGATAGATGAACAATAGCAAGATGTCGTCAATGGAGGCGGCGCCCTTGCCCATCATGCCAATGAAGGAATGAATGGCGGACCAGACGATAGCGCCGCCAATGGCAAACAGGGCGATCATATGAAACCAGTAGACGAGCTCGCAGCCAATCCGGTCGGCCAGTTTTTGCAGTTTGTAATTCAAGTTGCTCATGTCCCTCTTGTCATTTGCCGTGACTATCGCGCTATCGCGCGTCCGCAGCAGCGTCCCATTCGGAAGGCCGCATATTCGATATTATCGCCTGCAGTCTCATTTGGCGAGAGGCGGCAAGGCAAAAGAGATGGCCATTGGCAGCCAGTTAATCGAGCAGGCTTGGTTTGCGCGAGCGCCGCTGCTTGGTGTCCGAGCGCCGAGACTTGGCTTTCAGGCGGCGCTCTTTGGCCGCGCGCGAGGGCCGGGTTCTGATGCGCCGCTTGGGGACGATGGCGGCGCGTGCGATCAGATCAATAAGACGCGCGCGTGCGGCACTGCGATTAAGCTCCTGGGTGCGGTGGGTTTCGGCGCGAATGATGATGATACCGTCTTTGGTCAGCCGCCGCCCGGCCAATTCGCTAAGCCTTATGCGTACCGGCACCGGCAGATTGGACACCCCGCGCGTATCAAAGCGCAGCTCGACAGCTGTTGAGACCTTGTTGACATTCTGCCCGCCCGGGCCCGACGCGCGCACAAACCGCTCCGTGAGGTCGGCCTCGTCGATTGAAAGCTGGTCGGTGATCGTGATCATGATGGCGTGTTGTTTGTTCTATCAGGTCGGTTGGGGCAATGGGTACGTGGGGTACCGTGCTGCCAATCTCTTAATATAGCGCTGAAGCTAAAGCTCAAACCATAGAAGCGTGACTTTAAGCGGGGTGGTTTTGGCGAAGCGCTGATAGGTTGCGGTTTCGCGCAGCCCGTCGCTCCAGCATTGCAAGTCCTCCTGCTCGCCCCCCTGCTCGCCCTTGAACCACACACTTCGTGTGCCATTGGTTTTTGTATTGGCATCAGGAGGAGCTGTGGTGTCAGGGGCGTAATGAAAGGTCAAGGACAGGCGGTAGATTTCATCGTCGTCGCAGCTGTCGTTAATGACGATCTGCCGGGTGAGATTGACCTGGAAGGTCTCAGACGTGCAGCTGCGGTCATACTGGCCCCATTGCAAAACCAGCAGGTCCGCTTGTAAATCCAGCTCCTCGGTATCGGTCGGGTGACTTTGATAGAAAGCGACAAAGGTTTCCAGACCCGCCCCAAGCGTTAGCTCCGCCAGCTCCAGCCCGGCATTGGCCAAATGCCCGCGAAAGGCCTGCTCGCAGTTATCCGGCGTTATTTCATTCTGTCTGTTATCCATGGGTCCATAACGTTGGGTTGCGCGCGCCGTTTGATGCGTCATCTATGCCCTGTAATCGCGGCGCGCTCAACCCAACCTACGGATTTGATCGTTTTGTCTAACCCAGATCCTTGTTGCTCTGCTTTACCGCTTCAGCCTTGTCCGCTTCGACGTAAACCTGCGAGCCCATTTCCTTGAATTTGACGCTCATCTGCGCCATGCCCTGCTGTTGATCGTTGAGGGTGGCGGCGTAGTCGCGCACGTCCTGCGTGATTTTCATGGAGCAGAATTTAGGCCCGCACATGGAGCAAAAATGCGCCACCTTATGGGCGTCCTTCGGCAAAGTTTCATCGTGATATTGCGTTGCCGTGTCCGGGTCGAGCGACAGATTGAACTGGTCCTGCCAGCGAAAATCAAACCGCGCGCGTGAAATCGCATCATCGCGCAAATGCGCCGCCGGATGGCCCTTGGCAACATCGGCGGCATGGGCGGCAATCTTATAGGTAATGACGCCGACCTTGACGTCGTCGCGATTGGGCAGGCCCAGATGCTCCTTTGGCGTCACATAGCACAGCATGGAACAGCCGAACCAGCCGATCATGGCGGCACCAATACCTGAGGTGATGTGGTCATAGCCCGGTGCGATATCGGTGGTCAGCGGCCCCAGCGTGTAGAACGGCGCCTCGCCGCAAGTGGCCAGCTGCTTATCCATATTGACTTTGATCTTGTGCATCGGCACATGGCCGGGGCCTTCGATAATCACCTGGCAACCCTTGTCCCAGGCGATTTTGGTCAGCTCGCCAAGCGTTTCCAGTTCGGCAAATTGTGCTTCGTCATTGGCGTCGGCACCGGAGCCGGGGCGCAGGCCGTCGCCGAGCGAGAATGACACATCATATTGGCGCATGATGTCGCAAATGTCGCCAAAGTGATCATAGAGGAAACTTTCCTTGTGATGCGCCAGGCACCACTTGGCCATGATCGAGCCGCCGCGCGAAACAATACCGGTGACGCGCTTGGCAGTCAGATGAATATAGGCGAGGCGCACGCCGGCATGAATGGTGAAATAATCGACGCCCTGTTCGCATTGCTCGATCAGCGTGTCGCGGTACAGCTCCCAGGTCAGCTTGACCGGATCGCCGTCGCATTTCTCTAACGCCTGATACATCGGCACGGTGCCAATGGGGACGGGCGAATTGCGCAAGATCCATTCGCGCGTGGTGTGAATGTTGCGTCCCGTCGATAAATCCATCACCGTGTCGGCGCCCCAGCGGGTCGCCCAGACCATTTTCTCGACTTCTTCTTCGACCGAAGACGTGACCGCTGAATTGCCGATATTGGCGTTGATCTTGACCAGGAAGTTGCGGCCCAAAATCATCGGCTCCAATTCGGTGTGGTTGATGTTGGACGGCAGCACGGCGCGCCCTTTGGCGATCTCATCGCGGACAAATTCGGGTGTAATAAATTCTGGGATCGCGGCGCCGAAACTCTCGCCGTCTTTTAAGGTCTCAGCGGCATCTTCCAGCGCGGCTTTGCGGCCAAGGTTTTCGCGATACGCGACAAAGATCATTTCCTTGGTGATGGTGCCATTGCGCGCATGTTCCAGTTGCGTGATCGGTTTGCCGGGCAGGCCACGGAACGGGCGCACCTTGCCGGGAAATTCGCGCGCCAGATGTTTGCCCGAGACATTACCGTTGTCTTCAGGCTTGATGTCGCGGCCGTCATATTGCTCGACGCCGCCGCGCTCCTCAACCCAGGCCTGGCGCAGACGTGGCAATCCCTGCTGCACATCGATTTTCACATCGGCTTCGGTATAAGGGCCAGAGGTATCATACACCCGGAAGGTCGGCTCATCTTTGTCCGCCAGCGCAATTTCGCGAAACGGGACTTTAAGGTCAGGGACGCCTTCGGGCGCATCATAGATTTTCGTGCTCGCCGGTAGCGGTCCGGTGGTGACTTCAGGGACCATCAGGTCTTTGGGATTTGCGACTTCGTTCATAGCGAGTTCCTCCATGGGATCAATCTTGTTGAGACGGTGCAGCCGGCTCTTCTTGATTGAGGCCCAGCTCCTTTTGTTTCTTTTTGGTCAACCCAAGAGAGACCAGCCGATAACTTTCCTTGAGATAATCCTGCAAGCCCTCATCATCGAGTGTCTCAACGCCGGTGCGCTGTATCCAGGAAAAGCCGCGCGAGGCGAGATAGGGCGCCGGGCGCAGACCCTCTTGTTCTTTCAGCATTTCAAAACTGGTCTTTGAACATTTGAACGTGACAAACAGCGTCTCGCCATCATTCCAGCCGCCAATGGCAAAGACTTTGCCGCCAATCTTCCACACATGCGCGTCGCCCCATTGCACCACATGGGTGGTGTGGGCCAGAGCGCCGCAAAATTTATTGTATTCCTCTAGGCGCATCAGTGGTCCTTTTTGCGCCTGAAGGTCGCGCAGCAATTAGCCGGGTCATGTTGGGAAGATGAGGTTCGCCGCGTCAAAGACAGGCCAGCGCCCTTATCCGTCCCTTCGCCGGCATGACCCGGAGCAGGTTCTAAGGGTTTATCTCAGCGCCAAAATTATTTAGTCCAGGCGCACCCCTCGGAGTTAAGCGCAATCTGCGCCCAAAGCCTCAAGATTGCAAGATGGAAATGAGCCGAGCTTTGCTGTTTTGTTGCTCTCACTGGGCGCAGCTCTATTTGCCTCGCGGGCCGTATCGGACACGAAAAGTGTCCGGGCCCTCCGGCGGGGCGCGACACGGGTCGCGGGGCTGCGTTTGCAGCCCGGTCGCCCGTCGGCGCTATTCTCTCTGGGTTGTTAAGGTGGTGAAAATGATTCCTGTCTTTTCCTCCAGCTTGGTTCCAACCTGCGCCGACAAACAAAAAAGTCGCGACGCAGCTTGCTCGGGCGTGAGGGCAGGGTTGGGGCCGAGAAGTCCGAGTTGTGATAGTTCCCGTGGTCTTTGCTGTCCTGCACCCCGGCGAACAATGTTCGCCCGCCAATCGTTTGGCGCGCCGTCGCAGGCCCGAGCACGGCGAGGAATAGCCGTGAGACAGGACAACTGCTGTGATAGTTCCCGTGGTCTTTGCTATCCTGCAACCCCCGAAAGCCCTCAAGCGCGGGCATTTTCCAAAAGTCGTTCAAAGGCCTTTAAGGTCCGCCATTCGGCCTGCTTGTCGTGCATCGACCAGTGCCAGAAATGATGGGACAGATAGAGGCCGAATAATTCAAAGATAAACTGCTCATTATCCAGATCGGTGCGAAAGCGGCCGTCGCAGGAGGGAGCCTTGGCCTCTTCGATGGCGTTACGTAGCTCGCCGCGCCAGCTGCACAGACAGTCGTTCAGGCGCGTCGTGACCGGTTCATCTAGCCCATCAGCTTCGCGGCTGGCGTGAACAAAAGGGCAGCCGCCTTTCAGGCGGTCCGCACGCGCCCAGGCGATCCAGTTTTGAAACAGGGCGGTAACGCGCGCTTCTCCCGCTGGCAGCGACCTAGTCGGCCGGGTTACGTCATTGATAAAACAGCTTGCTGCCTGATCCAGTACTGCCAAATGCAGGTTTGTACGAGTAGAAAACAGGGTCGATAATCCGGCGCGCGGTACATGCAGCTCGCGCGCCAGATCGGAGATGGTGAGGGCGTGCAGGCCCTGGGCGCTGGCTAAATGTAATCCGTGGTTGACGATCTGTTCGCGCGATGCACCTTGAGCTGTCATTCTTTGTGGCCTTTTCAACTACTTTTAACGAACCGTGCGCTGCCCCATTTTGCATGAGAACAAACATATTCACAGGCGCACGGCGAACTTCCATTAGGCTACAAACCGCGTGGAAGGTGGTGCTATTAGGGCCATTTGGTGGCACTCCCGCGCGATCGTAATTGATGTGGCGGGAAGGCCCCACTAACCATTTTGAAGAATTTTAAAAATGCCGGTGATTTGCCACTTCATTCGCTTGCCGCCCTTGTGGTAACAAAAGCGTTATGAAGAAAAAACCGACAGACTTTTCCGCGATCCTGAAGAGCAATGATCTGTTCCGCCCGCTGGAGCCGCGCAGCCTCGACAAACTGGCTGGCGTGATCCGAACTGTGAAACTGGCAAGTGGGCAGATTTTGTTCTCCGAAGGCGACGCGTCCAATGGCTGCTACTGCGTTGCTGGCGGCGCGGTCAAGGTGTCGCTGTTTTCGCAAGACGGCGATGAGACGCTGCTCGCGGTTCTGGGTAAGGGCGATATCATTGGCGAAATGGCGCTGGTGGATCGGCTGCCGCGTTCGGCTACGGTTAGCGCGCTGAAAGACGCCGAGCTTGGCTTCATCAGCACAGCAGAGTTTGAACGGCTGGCGGATGCCAATACGCAAATTTATCGTGCCATGCTGTGCGTGTTAAGCAGGCGAATTCGCGACGCCAACGATCTCAAGGCTAGTCAGCAAAAACCGCTCAATGCACGAATCGCGCAGGTCTTGTTGAAGCTGTCGGAAGGCTTTGGCGAAAAGCTACCCGATGGACGCCTTTTAATCCGGCAAAAATTTTCCCAAGCCCAGCTAGGGCAGATGGCCGGCTGCGCGCGCGAGAATGTCAACCGGCAGTTGACGCGTTGGAAACGTGACAAGCTGGTGTCGCAGGTCTCGCGCTATTATTGTCTCGACGATATTAAGGCCCTGCGTCGCGAAGCGCGCTTGTAATGAAAGAGCGTCGCGAAGCGCGCTTATAATGAAGGAGTGTCGCGAAGCGCGCTTATAATGAAAGTGCGCAGGGAAGCGCGTCTGTAATATAAGAGTGCCGCGAAGCATGTGGATCTAGCTGCGATCTATTCACCGGCACGTTCGTCAATTGCGCGCAGGCGGGCGCGCATGCCACTATGGCCGCGCCGCGCAAATCGGGTTATAGCAGCACAACGCCCTTGCCAACTCCAGCCCTTGCCAACTCCAGCACCCGGGCCTTGCCATCTCCAGCACTATGAGCCTTGAATTATGCCCCCAGAACATGAACGCCGCCGCACATTCGCGATTATCTCGCATCCTGACGCGGGCAAAACCACCTTGACCGAAAAACTGCTGCTATCGGGCGGGGCCATTCATTTTGCCGGGGCGGTGAAGGCGCGCGGTGCTGCCCGGCGGGCGCGCTCCGACTGGATGAAGATCGAGCAGGATCGCGGCATCTCGGTGACCTCCTCGGTGATGACCTATGAGTATCAGGGGCTGGTGTTCAATCTGCTTGATACGCCGGGGCATGAAGATTTTTCCGAAGACACCTACCGCACGCTGACCGCCGTCGACAGCGCCATCATGGTGATCGATGCGGCCAAGGGCATAGAGGCGCAAACCCGAAAATTGTTCGAGGTGTGCCGGCTGCGCGATATTCCGATCATAACCTTC
>JAJRRE010000118.1 GCA_024279745.1 Alphaproteobacteria bacterium | reverse complement strand
GGCGTTGACAACCGCGTTGAGATAACCGGTTCGCCCGGAACAATATCGCCGCTCAGCAAAACGTCGCTGTCGCTGATCCCGACTTTCACGACGGCGCGCGCAACCAGACGCCCATCGACCACCGCATAAACGGTTTTGCCATTATATAAAACCGTTGGGGGCAGTCGGTAGACATTGGCATAGCTGACATCGGGGACCTTGATCTCGACAAAGGCGCCGGGGCGCAGCTCAACCGGTGTCAGCGGATTGGTCAATCGGGCATAAACTTCAACGCCGCCGCTTTGGGCGCTGATCTGCGCTCCAACGCGCTCAATCACCGCCTCATATACAAGCGGCTTGACGCCGACCTGCCATAGAACTGAAACCTTGCGCCCCTTAAGGGTCTTGTCCGCCGCCATGATGCGTCCAAATTGTTTGTCGCTTAACGTAAAGCGCACTTCAATCCAGTTGCGATCGATCAAGGTCGCGACCTTGTCATTGGCACTGACGATCCGGCCGACCTGCGCGCCGACCTGTGTAACATAGGCATCGAACGGCGCGATCAACTTGGTTTCTTCGAGCTTGCGAACAGCGCGGCGAACTGATGACTTGGTTCGGTCAATTGTGGCCTGTTGCTGGGCGATGCGCGCGCGCCATACCCGAATGGAGTTTTCTAATTGCTCTACGGAGCGCTCGCGCTCAATCATATTGTTGCGCCGATCATCCAGCGTGCGTTTGGACACCGTACCGCGCTTGGCCAGGGGGACGGCCCGTTGCAGATCGGTCTTTGATAGTTTGAATTGTTGGCGCGCAAAACGAAGCGACGCTTCTTCTGCGGCCAGCGACGCCTGTTGTTCGCGCAGCTTGGCGCGAGCGGACGCTAATTGCGCCTGCGCCTCAATCCTGGCCTGGCGATAATCAAACGGATCGATGGTTAACAACGTCTCGCCGACGCGCACCTGGCCACCCTCGCGCAGCGCGGTCCCGGTGGTAACGATCTGACCAGCCACCAGCGCGCGGATATCGACTTTGCGCCCGGCGGTGGTTGTGCCGAACAGCTGCAACATCGGCGATTGGGTTCCTGGCACCGCCTTGACCACATTGACAGCGAAACTGCGTTCGGTTTTGGCTTTGCGCTTTACGTCCGGCGCGGTTGCCTTGAGATGTTTGTAAACGGTAACGGCACCGAACAATATTGCAATCGGCAGAGCGGTTTTGAGAATGATCCGAATGAAAGAGATAATCCAAGAAACCACACGCGATGCAAATGAGGCTCGTTTGGCCTGCTGCTCAGGGGGGGAAAGCGTTGGCGCAGTTGTCGGGATCGATGCCGGTGTGGATGATGGTGTGGACGGCGCAGAAGCCGGTTCGACGTCGCCAGGGTGTTTGGCGCCCCCGTCTGCCACTCTTTTTGCCAGACCATCTGCCGAATTCACACCTTTGTCCGGGTCAAGAAGCGCGACCTTATCACTGTGTTGTGATCGATTACTCATCGTCAAACTATCCCTTATGCCGCAGCCCGGCACCTGTTACCTGGTCGAAGCGAGTTTTGGCCAATTCGAATTTCCGGCTTTGTTTTCGCCCGGATTGCCGTGAATTCAGCGGCATTAGGCCTGAACTTCCGCTCTTTTGGTTTCTTTATCCGCACTTTGGCACAAGCCTATTGTGGCACAAGATTACTAATATAAGCCCTTCAGCTAAACCTACCAGTTCAGGCCCGAGCGGCGCCGGCACGAAACAACAGCAAGCCCGCAGCAATCTCAATCACAACTGCGGCGCAAACAGGGGCAATTGTTCACGCCTTGCTAATATATCATCATTGTTGCTGGAATATTGCTGAGAAAATGTCGGTTGGTATATCACCCACGCCAGATCAAACGGCGACCTTCTCACGCGCCTACTTTCGCGCTTTCCCCCGCGCCCTCTCACGCGCCTTGTGCACCGCCACGTTAAACCCATGGCACACCCATACAGGCGCGTTCGGGCGGGGCTGTGTGGTGTGCCCGCTTACGGCAGAGCCGCTTACGGCAGAGCTTTGAGAGCCTTGGCCAACACTTCGGGTGAAACAGAATGGGGAAAATGGCGCAGGAAGGCTCCTTCCGGGCTCATCAGATAGAAAAACGAAGAATGATCAACTGTATACTCACCCGGCACATCTTTGCTTTTCACTTTGGCAAAATAGATGCGGTAGGCGCGCGCAGCTTTTTTCACTTGTTCCATTGTACCCGTCAGCCCAACCAGGGTTGGGTGAAAACTCGACACATAATCGGCCATGACCGCCGGCGTGTCACGCTCAGGATCAACCGTGAAAAACAGTGGTTGAACTTTTGATGCCGCCTTTTTGCCGATTTTATCAAGCGCTACCGTCATGGTCTGCAGCCCCGCCGGGCAGACATCGGGGCAATAAGTAAAGCCGAAATAAACCAATTTGTAGCGCTTTGAATAACTTTTATCAGTAACGGTCTGGCCTTTATGATTAACCAAAGTAAAGGCGCCGCCGATTAACGCTTTGCCTGTCGTGCGGGTCTTGGTGTTGGGGAATAACGCCTGTTGAGCACTCGGCAGCAGGGCAATCGCGGACGCACCGCCAATACCCAAACCGGCGAGAAGTATCACAATCAGCTTCAGATTCATGGGCGCGGTCCAGGTTTGCAGCAAACGCAGCGGTGTATTTTAAGTCGGGCAATTAGCTTTAGAAATAATTCTACCTATTCTTAACCCGGTATTTGGGGTACCAGAAGCGCGCTGACAAGACGTGATTAGACCAAGCGTGATAACGTGACGCATCTGCCGGCGCAGCAGCAGCGGCGGGTAAATTATAGGTATTGGGGTGCGATTTGGCAGGCCCAGAGCCGCACGTTGCCGGCAGGTCCCGCGTGATACTGAAACGGGCGTAATAGAGTTTTGAAAGAACACGAATATGGCATGGGGCGAACGGCATTATAATGACGCAAACGCCAGCAACCTGCGCTTACAAACAGCCGTCCGCCTGCGGTGGATTGCTGTCGTTGGGCAGCTTTTGGCCATCGGATTTGTGCATTTTGTCCTGGGTTATAAATTACCAATCGGCTTTTGCCTTGCCGCAATCGCCATTTCCGCCTGGCTCAACGTTTTCATGCGGCTGCGCTTTCCCGCCCGCCACCGGCTCAGCACCAGACTGGCAACCGCCATGCTGGCCTATGATATATTACAGCTGGCCTTGCTGTTATATCTGACCGGCGGCGTTGCCAATCCGTTTACCTTCTTGATCGTGGCGCCTGTCACCGTGTCGGCCGCCTCGCTGCCGCGCCTGTCGACAGTGTTGCTGGGAACGATTGCTACAATTGTTGCGGTGGCCCTGGTATCGTTTCATCTGCCGCTGCCCTGGGCGCCGGGCGAAACGTTTCAGCTGCCCATCATT
>JAJRRE010000117.1 GCA_024279745.1 Alphaproteobacteria bacterium | reverse complement strand
TGGCTTGGCCAAATGACACCTCGCGTAACAGCGAATTGGTCTGCTGCCCCTGCCGGCCGCTTAAGCCGCCGCAATGGCGCACGATCACGCGGCGAGGCCAGCGATACGGCGTTAAATGCACGCCAACGGGTGAGGCGTGCCTTGAATGTTGTTGGGCCGGAATTGTCCGGCGTGCTGATCGATGTGTGCTGTCATCTCAAAGGATTGGAACTGGCGGAGCGGTCCGCCGGCTGGCCGCTGCGCTCGGGTAAGGTTGTGTTGGGGCTGTCGCTAAGCGCATTGGCGCGCCATTATGGAATGGTTCAGGAGCCGCAAAAGAAAGACGGGCGGTCGCGGGGCATAGGTCATTGGGGGGCTGGCGACTACCGGCCGTTATTCGATGACGAATAGGGCGCCGGGGCGCCGGGGCGTCAGACGCCAGGCGCACTGTAAAAAGATCAAACCGTTGCCGGTGCGTGATTAATTTTGCGCCGGCGGGCACTACTCAGCCAGCTGCGCAGCCTCGGAGCAGCGGTACAATCGGCGGCTGTAACGGCAGTGACAAGGTACTCAACGCATCGAAGCTGCGGCATCTGCGCGAATGCGCTCGACCATCGAGGCTAGGCCGTTGGAACGTTGCGGCGTTAAATGTTCCTGCAAGCCAAGGTCTCGAAGAAAAGCCGGGGCATCGATTGCCACAATTTCCTGTGCGGTTTTATTGTTATAAAGGGCGATCAAAATGGCGACGAGGCCGCGCACGATCATGGCATCGCTGTCACCGCTGAAGGCGAGGGTCGGTGCATCATTTTGTGTCGATTTAACAGTCTTGGTCGCAAGCCATACCTGGCTGACACAGCCGGCGACTTTATTGGTGTCAGTGCGCAAGGCGTCATCGAATTGGCCAAGTGCTTTGCCCAACTCAATGACGTAACGGTAGCGATCTTCCCAATCGTCCAAAAAGGCGAAATCTTCGCGGATCGTTTCAATGTTCATTGTCAAAGGCCTGAGTTCATTGTGGGGGACTTGGGTCCATTGCGGGGGAGGAGAGCCTGGGTTTGGTTCCGGTAGGGTATCGGCTTGCGGCCAAGGCGAGACTCGGTCAATCGGTCTCGCCCAGCCGATGCAGGGCCCACATATTGCCCTTGTCGCACAATTTCGCAAGCCCACAGGAGGCCAAATTGCAACAAATTTTAAGTTTGCAACGGGAAAACAGGTTTAGATTCCGCTTTGCGCCTTCTTGCCACGCCACTGCGGCGTTAAATCGTCTGAGCGCAATGTGCTGCTGGCGGGGCGTTGATAGGCCGCATCGACGTCGGCGCGCGGGCCGCTCAATTGCTCTGAGATCAGTTTGACCGCGAGCTGAAAACCGTAATCGGCCTTCTGGCGGAATACTCCCCAATAACGGGTACCTGTTTTACAGGCTTTTTCATTGCGATCGCAAAAAGTGGAAACGTGGTGCACCGTGTCCATGATTTTGCTGGTCAAAGCTTGTTGCTGACGCGCATCGGTTGGTAACACCAGCACCGCTAGTGACAACCAAAAGGCAGTGCGCAGGATAAACATTTTTCGAGCCTTTGTTCCAACACCAAATTTAGGAATTATTGTGTCTTGAAGTTTATCAGATGGACGTCAAGACACTGAAAACACCGGCAGGAAAATTCGAACAAAAATTTAACGAACTTATTAAGAATATGGAAAGAAAATCATTGGTGTGGCGCTTTATGTCGACAGCTTCGGTGTGCGAAGTCATTCGATAAGTTTTAGTAAGTTGAGTTCCCCTTTTAGCGAGGTTGTTATATGGGCATTTTTTTCGATTACCTGGACAGCTCCTGCGCCAAAACCCTTGTGATCAAGTTAGTCCAGGCTGTCCAGGCCACCGGCGATTTTCACTGGTTCCAGTGCCAAATCAAGGTTCGCGAACCGGGGAGCGTAAACAGGCGGGTAATCAGGTGTGTTTTAATGTACACAATAGGGCGCGCAGCTCGCGTAAACCAATTAATATTCGCGATATTCATCGCCGAGAAAGCTGTCGTCTGCCGGCACTGATGCGGGTGACTGGATTGGCCTAAAATTCTGCCCTGGGTCTTAAGACGGGCACGCCATAACAGGCCCGCCAGAAGGGGGCGATAGGGGTTTTGCAGCCGATTAAAGGAAGTTAACGGTTTATTAGGCAAGAGAGCGGGATAATTGATCCTAACCGTTGGCAGCGGATAGAGGCGAATACCGACAGGAGAATTGGGCCATGACCCCGACGCAAGCGCGCGTAGCGTTAGGTGCATTTTTGCTGTTAAGCGGCTCCATTGTTGCCAATGCGCTATTTATGCAAAATAGTCCCGAAATCGTCGCATTGGCAAAGGCTAAAGCTGCTAGAGCGGCGGCGCAGGCGGAACTGCGCCGAGCGCGCTCTTTATCGGTCGATAACAGTGATCAAAAACGCGCGCGCAGGCGGCTGGAGTGGCGCGGCGGAGCAAAAACAGCGCGAACCGCGAATAGTAGCCCAGGAGCAACGGCAAAGCCGAGCAACCAAACCAATCGATTGCGCCGCAACGGCGGAAAGTTGGCGATAAACGCGCAAGACAAATTGCAGAATTTGGATGAGCGCGCAACCAATGTCCGTGCCATTCAACGAGAGTTGAGCGCGCGCGGCTATCAGCCTGGACAACATGATGGTGTGCCAGGACTGGTAACGCGGGCGGCGGTAATGGCCTTTGAATATGACAACAATTTACCGATCACGGGCGAGCCCAACGAGACGCTATTGCGGCGAATTATTTTGGGTGTGTCTTATGCGGGTGATACAAGGCCGGGCAGAAGAGCCGCTGGTTCAAAACTACAAGCGGCGCATGTGACCCGTACTGTTCAGCAATCTTTGCTTGGAATGGGGTATCAACCGGGGACAGCCGATGGTGTGGTGGGCGTTGATACATCGCGCGCCATTCGCGAATTTGAAATGGACCATGGGTTAACGCCGACCGGTCGGGTGTCTGGTCATTTGGTTGCGCAGTTAGCGCGCTTGGCCGGTCGTGGTCAGTTGGCTTCAAAGCGCAAATAAATCCAACGCGCACAAGTATTGGTGTTCACAGCGGTTCAGGCAGGCACTCAAGCAAGCGGGCAGGCAGGCACGGTGCAAGGTGTGCTGTGTCCAGTGTGCTGTGCCAATAGTTCCGCAGGTTGGTGTAAGTGGTGTCAAATCATAGGCATTGATATATTAGCGTTCAACAGCGCAACGGTTTGCCAGTTGGACCGCACAAGAGCGGTTTGACTGACCTTTTCAAGGCCAAGTGTTTGGCGAGACACATTGGGTTAATTAAACCAGACCGTAGAAGTGATTTGAATGCCAATTTTCGGCGGTGCCGGATGGTATGTCTTTTTAGGATTGCTGGCATTGTGCGCAGCAGTTAGATTTGGTGGTTATGCGGTTAAAATCAGAAATTTGGGTAAAAGCCTATCTGCGCCGCGTTGCCGGTGAGGGCGTTTTCTGTGCGGTCGTGCGCCGGGGCCATGATGAGGCGGGCGCTATTTATATAAAACAGTCCAGGCTGGATGGAAGTGCGCTCATATTGTCTCCGGCACCGGCCGGTTATGAGGCCGTGGCACAGGAGCGCCAATGGGTTTTTACTTTTGGCGAAGACCATATTCTTGAGGAAAAAGCCGATGAGTAT
>JAJRRE010000116.1 GCA_024279745.1 Alphaproteobacteria bacterium | reverse complement strand
TACTGGTTCATGCAATCGGGCGGCGATCCCATGCTGTTCTGGCAGATCACTGCTGTCGCGTTGATCTTCGGTGTTTTGATTATCATTCCCATTGGCGGCGCCGATATGCCCGTTGTGGTGTCCATGCTCAATTCCTATTCCGGTTGGGCGGCGGCCGGGATCGGCTTTACGCTGGGCAATATCGCGCTGATCATTACCGGTGCATTGGTCGGCTCATCGGGAGCGATCCTCAGCTACATCATGTGCAAGGCCATGAACCGCTCCTTCATTTCGGTGATTGCCGGCGGCTTTGGCGGTGAGACCGCAAGCGCTGGCGGCGCAGGTGGCGGCGAGCAAAAACCGGTCAAGCAGGGCGCTGCCGACGATGCGGCTTATATGATGAAGAACGCGGGCAAGGTGATCATCGTTCCTGGCTACGGTATGGCGGTGGCACAGGCGCAGCACGCCTTGCGCGAGATGGGCGACACCTTGAAAGAGGCGGGCGTTGACGTTTCCTACGCCATTCATCCGGTTGCGGGCCGTATGCCTGGCCATATGAATGTGCTGCTGGCCGAAGCCAATGTGCCCTATGACGATGTGTTTGAGCTGGAAGACATTAATTCCGATTTCGCCCAGGCGGATATTGCTTACGTGATTGGCGCCAATGACGTCACCAATCCTGCCGCTGAAGATGATCCTGGCTCGCCCATTTATGGCATGCCGGTGTTGCAGGTCTGGAAAGCGGAAACAGTCATGTTCAACAAACGCTCGCTGGCGTCGGGTTATGCCGGGATTGATAACCCTTTGTTCTACAACGACAACACTTTGATGCTGCTCGGTGATGCCAAGAAAATGACGGAAGAAATCACCAAGGCGCTGGCAGATTAGGCCGATAGATAGGCCAATAGAACTGTGGCCCGGCCCGCTCAACGTGCGTTTCTGGTTATGCCCGGGCCTGCTAATCGGCAAACCGGCGTCGGGGCACGCCTTCCCCCCACTGTTTGCTTGACCTTCCTGTAATGTTAAGGTTAGACCTCAATCGTCATCTAGGACGATATTTCGGCGCGCAAGGGACGTGCCGGCACAAAAAGGGGATTTTTATGCGGGTTATTTCATGGCTGGCTCTGGGGCTTTGGGTTGTTACTGTGGCGGGCGGCGGCTTTATGCTTTACAATGGTCAGGCTGCGCCAGGCGAGGACGGGCGCACAATCATCAAACTCAACAAAGACGAGCAGACGTTTGTTCTAGGCGAAATGCGCGGGCTGCTGGAGGCCGTTCAGGGCGTCGTGCTGGCGCTTGATGAAAATGACATGAAAGGCGTTGTAGCCGCTGTTGCCGGCAAGGGCCTGGAAGATCTGAAAGGCGGCACGCCGATGGCTATCATGGTCAAGGTTCCGCAAAGCTTCCGCCAGCTCGGCCGCGGTATGCACCAGGGCTTCAGTGATATTCGCGCGGCGGCAAAAAACGGCGAAGGGCGCGACAAGATCCTCAATATGCTCGGCGATCAACTGGGCCGCTGTACTGCCTGCCATGCGTCATTTCAATTGCCGCGCTGATCGGCGGGCCTGAACTATTTGATCACAAAATCGTTTGATTGGTGAACATGCTGACCCATAGTGTTGCGTGATGTTTTGTTGTACTCAAAACGTTCATGCGTGCTGTGGGTTGGCTGTGTCCGGTGTTGTAAAACAGGGCCTCGGCCCCGGCTGTGTCCGTGATCGAGCCAATCATTGAAAGATCCAATGACCATAATGATAAAAATAGCCGCTGGCATATTGGGGCTGTATGTCTTGGTGTTGTTGGGGTTTTATTTCGGTCAGCGCGCCTTGATGTATGTTCCCGATCGCCAACGTGTCGATCCCGCCAGCATTGGCCTGACGGGCGTAACCGAGCGCGTGTTGACAGCGTCCGATGGTGCCAAATTGATCACCTGGCAGGCTAAGGCGCAGGCGCCGACACCGGAAAACGCGCGCGTCAGCACGGCACTAGCAAATCAAGCCGCGGCGCCGACAATCTTATATTTTCACGGCAATGCGGGAAATTTGGCCTCGCGCGGCGAGCGCATCGGCAGGTTTCAGGCGCGTGGCTTCAATGTCCTAATGTTGAGCTATCGGAGCTTTAGCGGCAGCACCGGCAGCCCCAGCGAGGCAGCCAATATTGCCGATGCGGAGCTGGCCTATCGGACTATGCGGGGCGACGGTGTGGCCGCGCGTGATATCGTGATTTTCGGCGAGTCGCTGGGCACCGGCGTCGCGGTTCAACTGGCCGCCAAACATAATGACGCGGCCGGGCTTATTTTGGATGCACCGTTCACCTCGATGGCTGATGCCGCCGCGTTTCATTATCCGTGGGTTTGGGCGCGCCCGTTCCTTAAGGACCGTTATGATAACGCCGTGCATATTCGCGCGGTTAAATTGCCGATTTTGATATTGCACGGTGAAATGGATCACATTGTTCCCGTGGCCATGGGGCGTAAACTGGCGGCCATTGCCGGACCGGCGGCGCGGCTGAAAACCTATCCAGGCGGCGGCCATGTCAATCTCGATAGTTACGGTGCTCAAACCGACATCGCAGCCTTCATTCGGCGCGTGGCTAAGTGATACCGCGTAGGCTTGCGGTGCTAATGATCAAAATAGTACAGAGATTACTGTTCCTTCACCGCGTTTATTAAACACATTTGAAGCATTAGGGCGTAGGGTTAATCAACTTAGCAGGGTCCGTTAGAGAGCCGCTCAAGAGTTAACAGGGTTGGAGTGTGCCGTTGCAAAATCGGATTGTGGGCCGATACTGCAACGGCGACGCCCCGTGCGGTGACAAACAAAACAACTGTGCAGCTACCATCACCACCGCCAGCTACCATCACCACCGCGAGCACCGTTGCCACCAGCGCCGCGCTAATGCCTGAAATGGCGCATCCCCGTAAACACCATTGCCAGATCCTGCTCATCGGCTGCAGCAATCACTTCTTTGTCGCGCATTGATCCGCCCGGCTGGATGAGAGCCCGTGCGCCCGCTTGCGCTGCGGCCAGCAGGCCATCGGCAAAGGGGAAGAAGGCGTCGGAGGCCACCACCGAGCCGTTGACATCAAGCCCGGCCAATTCCGCTTTGATGACGGCAATGCGCGAGGAGTTCACGCGGCTCATCTGCCCGGCGCCAACCCCGATGGTCGCCATATCCTTGGCATAAATAATGGCATTAGATTTCACGAATTTCGCGACCTTCCAGGCAAACAGCAGATCGGCCATTTCCTTGTCACTGGGTTGGCGTTTGGTCACAACTTTCAGCTCGTTATGCAGTGCCAGATCGGCGTCCTGCACTAATAGCCCGCCGGTGACTTTTTTCATGTCCAGGCGCGGCTTTGAGGTTTCGGGCCAGGTGCCACAGACCAGCAGGCGGACATTTTTCTTGGCCGCGACCGCCTCTGTCACACCATCGGCAATAGAGGGCGCAATGATCACCTCAACAAATTGCTTCTCAATAATGGCGCTGGCCGTCGCCGCATCCAGTTCGCGGTTGAACGCAATGATGCCGCCAAAAGAAGATTCCGGGTCCGTGGCAAAAGCCCGCTCATAGGCCGCCAGTAAGCTGTCCGCTTGCGCGACGCCGCACGGGTTGGCATGTTTGACAATGACGCAAGCGGGCGCACCGCCAAACGACTTGACGCATTCAAGCGCCGCGTCCGTATCGCCGATATTGTTGTAGGATAATTCCTTGCCGGCCAATTGCGTGGCGGTGGCGATTGAAGCGCCCGGACCAGCATTGCCAGCGCCGCCAGCGCTGCTAGCGCCGCCTGCATCGTCCGCCACATAGAAGGCTGCGTTCTGGTGCGGGTTCTCGCCGTAACGCATGGATTGCGCTTTTTTGAACTGCATGGTGAAGGTGGCGGGAAAGCTTCCAGCGGCGGCTTCGGGTTGCGCGCCAGTTTTGGCGTCGGCGTCCCCCTTGGTATCGGGGTGCTCAACCACAGCGCCCAGCCAATTGCTGATCGCGCCGTCATATTTTGCGGTTAGCGCATAGGCCTTTTGTGCCAGTTCGCGGCGGAATTTGTCGCAAGTTGCGCCGCCGTGTTGTACCATCTCGCCCAGCAGTTTGTCATAGTCGGAAGGATCGACCAGCACTGTAACGGCGGCATGGTTCTTAGCCGCGGCGCGCAGCATAGCCGGGCCGCCAATGTCGATGTTTTCAACGCATTCATCATAGCCGGCTCCTCGTGCCAGGGTCTGCACAAAGGGGTAGAGATTGACCACCAGCAGATCAATCGGCGCGATACCGTGTGCGTCAGCAGCGGCTTCATGATCGGCATTGCCGCGCACGGCGAGCAAGCCGCCATGCACTTTAGGATGCAGCGTTTTCAGCCGTCCATCCATCATTTCGGGAAAACCGGTATGGTCGCTAACGTCCTTGACCGTGAGCCCGGCGTCGTTCAGCGCCTTGGCGGTGCCACCGGTAGATAACAGCTCAACGCCCTGATCGGCCAGCGCGCGCGCCAGATCGACAATCCCGGTCTTATCGGAAACCGACAGCAGGGCGCGCCTGATTTTTAGGTTGTGTTCGCTCATGGGATTGGTCTCCTGGGATTGTGTACTATCGAGCCGCCGTGTTGCAGTGAGTTTCGGCGTGTCTAGAGCAGGTCCGACTTGAGTGGAATCATATTTATGTAGCCGGGCTGCTCTAAGTCCTTGTTGTAGAGTCTGATTCACGATTTCGATGGAAGCCCTCGTGCCCCAGCACGTCTACGACTAGACGTGCTTCCATCTCAACCGATCAGGCTCTAGGCGTTACGGCGCGTTTGGCAGAGCTTCAAGTCAAGCTCAATCTATCATTACGCCTGCCGCGGTGCGTGGGCAAAGCCGCTTAGATGAATATGCGCGCGGTAAAACGACGCTTTAAGCGCTGATGTGGGATAACTCAAAGGATTGTGCAAATGCCACTGCCGCGATCCGCAGCGAAGCAGCGAATTAGCCGACCCGCTCCAGCCGCCATTCAATTTGCGATTCGCCAAATGACGCGCTGCGCAGGACAATTTGCACCCCGACGCGCGGGCCGGCAGCTTCGGCGAAATGCACAGAGTCTTCGATGCTGAGTTGTGAGTTTTGTGTATCAAAGCGCCACAACTCGCCATTGGGTAGGTTCAACAGCGCTGCGCTGTAATGTTCATTTTCTTCGCTTTGGCGTTCAAAATCGCACAATACCGCAGGGTCGAGATGAAAATGCACGGCAAATGGTGTGTCCTTGGCCAACCGCAATGTATGTTTTGGTGGCCCGATTTCGTCGCGGCCGACAAGGCGTAGCCCCTCGCGGTCCAGCAATAAGCGGCGCTTATGCACCATTCCATGCGTGCTCAAATAGCCATCATGGGAGCCTTCAAACAAAATCACATCGTCCTCGACCTGGGTGCGGGCCGTGACATGCGCCGGCGAGCGAATGGGGAAGTCACCGGCTTGCGATTTTAGGAAATCGCTGCGCACCAGGCTGCCCGAAGACATACCCTTTATGGCAAGCGTGTTATGGGCGGCGGTGGAGCGGGCCTGTTCCAGTTCCGAGCGATATGACGGCCCCGGCATTCCGCAATTGACCAATAGCGGGATGCGGCCGGTTGAGAACTCAAATGACAAACAGCCCGCTTGTGCGCGCCCGCCGACGCTCCAGGGGGGCGGGCCGCCCGCATCGATCAAAACCACCGAATGTTTACTAGTCAGCCGTGCATATTGGGATTGCGCCAAAACCGCGCGTTCGGTGCTATGGACCGGTTCATAATCATAGGCCAACACAGTTGCCAGCTCATCGAGCGGCGTGGCGCCCATGCCGTTAAAGCGGGTAATGGTGCCGTCACCCAGGCGCATATGATGCAGCATCGACATTAGCGATGTGATAGCGCCGTGTAATTGATCGGGTACATTTACTTGCCGCGCCACATAGCATTGGCGCAAGGGCAGCAGATCCAGCAACAATTCAATCAGCACCGCTGGGTTGCGGCTGATATGTCCGCCATCGGGAAGGATCTGTTTTTTGATTTCGTCAAACAACGCATCCTGCGCCGTGTTGACTTCGCCGTCATGACCGTAAACACACAGCATTGCTTGCAACAGTGAGATCAAGGCTTGCAGGCGTGGCAGGCCGCTATCGGCCTCGCGCCACCGCGATGATAAATCTATCAGCTGTGCGCCCAGACTATCGGTGATGAGGTCATAGTCGGATTGCGACGCCGATTCCAGCAGCATCGGCACTTGGCAGATCCAGGACGTGATGCGCCGGCCCAGAACGTCCGGCTCCCAGGCAATGCCTTTTTTACCTTTATTTTGCGTGACCCAATCACGAACCCATTGCGTAGCAATTTGGCTGGCATCATCGCTACGCGCTGCGTGCAAATGACGAAGCCAACTAAAGCCATGCAATTCACGCTCCCAGGAGCGACTGGGCGCGCGCACGGCAAAAGGTGAATGGCCTTCAAGATAAGCCATGCGTCCGGCCAGCCCCAAATGACCCAGTTTAATTTCGGAGACAAAGCTGGGGTCCGCCACCCGCAAATCGCGCGGTACGAGTACAAACCGGTCGGCTATGGGCAGGCCGTAACGCCAGCGCAGAACCGGTAGTCGCCATAGGGTTCCGCTGGCGCGCACACCGCTCTTGCGGGCACTGGCTATGGCGATCCGCAGCCGTTCGCTTGTGGTTAAACCGCTCATGACGGGCTCCGCCGTTGCATATGATCTGGCCGCCGTGAGTGGGTTGGTGGGAAATAAGTTTCGATTTGGATGGGAGAATAATTCATAATTTATCGGAATACATTAAAATGTTAGCAAATAATAAGACAGTCCGAAGTGCTAAATTTGACGCGGGCGGCGATCAAATTGGCATTCGATCAAATGCTGTAGCCCGCAATTAAGCATTAATCGCACTTATTTACACCTTTATACGCAATCTGGCGGCATAAAAACCGTCCAACCCGGCCATAAGATCGGGCTCATCAGGACCGGCAATAGCAGCACCAGCAGCAGGCATATCGGGGCTGTCGGCCTCGATGGGACCGCCAGAAACAGCTGCGTCAGATAATTTGGCCGAGCCAAACTCCCCAGATGACCCAGATGGTTCGAGTGGTTCGAGTGGTAGCGTATACCCATCAGCCCGTCGTGCTATATGAAATGGAAATGTTCGTAAATCTCCTTGTGCGGTAATCCAGTCGGGATCGACATCGAGTTCTTGCACATCGATGGGAACGCGCTCCAATTGCGGCGTGCGCGCAAGCAGGGCCGCGATCTGGTCTGGCCCTTCTTCGGGCTCCAGCGAACAGGTGCAATAGATCAACAGGCCGCCGGGCTTGACGCAGCGCCAGCAATTATCCAGCAGACGCGCTTGCAAGGCCGCCAG
>JAJRRE010000006.1 GCA_024279745.1 Alphaproteobacteria bacterium | reverse complement strand
GGTCTTCGTGATTGTAAAGCCGTGCAAATTGAGCGTAAGATCGAAGGCAAGCATCCTCATGTCTCCTATAATTTGAAAGTCTGCAAACCAACAAATTATAATCAAACCAAATGTGGATGCCCCCTTTTATGATGAAGAGCCATTTTATTCCATTTGTTTATTTTAACATCGGGCAAACTGCAAAAATATTTTATACTGCTTGAATAACCATTCGTCAAAGTAAGCACCAGTGTTCGGCGATTTTTATCTACCTAACAGCTCTGATACGTCATGGTGTTACCTGCCGTAGCATTAGTTTTTTTCGGATTTATCGCAAGATCTGTCAGAATAAAAACTGACTGATAAGATCCAGCAGCAATTCAAATACAGGTCCAAAGAATGTTGGCTTTCACACATGGCGTCGTGGTGCGTTTGTTGGTTGTCGGTGTTGTAGGGGGGATGATCAATTTTCCCCTATCCGCGTTTGCCAAAACACACTGCGGCGTTGAGGCGACTTATCCCGACTTTGAAGCGGGTGACTTTATTGCAAGCTGTAGTGATCGACACAATATTTGCCGCGCTACAATATTGTCCGCAACAAAGAATGAGATCCTATCTATCCGGCGTGAAACAGGGACGGACTTTTGGGAAATCACGCTGGGTTCCAATCTGGTTAGAATGGATAGCTCGCGCGGCCTCGATTATGTCGTGGTTCCAGGTGGCGCCCGTCATGTTGCGGCAAAGGCTCTACGGAACTTAGAAACAGTTGGAATTGAAAGGTCAAGCGCCAAGAATAAAATATTGATCAAGTCGATGGTAGCAAAGACAGTGTTGCAGGACATGCTCAAGGGGCAAGTCGTCAAATGGATTTACGAAGGTCCAAGTGGTGAAGTTGGAGAAGCCACATTTCATCTGCGTGGGCTAATCAAAGTCGTGGCCTGGATTGGGTGCAAACAAGGTAAAGCTGAACATTGATTAATGAACTGCGGCGATCCTTTTGTAGCGGCATGGATTCCAATTGCAGTTAGCATTTTTTACGCGCTCGCTGCTGGTTTCTACTGACCTGAGTGATATGAGACCGGAGGGAAGTTGCATCGCAGGTCAGCCTCAGGTCACAAAGATAATGCGGGCGCGGAATGGGGCAAATTGGATTTATTTTGCTCCTTTGAATCGGTCAAGTGCTACTGCTCGAGACCTGCATTATTTCAATGCGGTTGCCGAAGGGATCATTGACATAAATCCGGCGGTAACCGGGCAGCGCATCATCCTCATTTGCCGCAAAGCCAGCCGCCTCAAGCCGCGAGATCATGTTGCTCAGATCGTCAACCACAAAGGCGGGATGAGCTTTGCGTGCGGGGCTGAAATCGCGCTCAACACCCAGATGAATTTTTACCCGGCCGCGCGCAAACCAGACACCGCCGCGCGCTGCCAGCGCCGCGGGTTTAGGCACTTCATTGAGACCCAGCACGTCGCCATAAAACGCGCGCGCTTTGTCTTCGCCGCCTTCGGGTATCGCCAGTTGCACATGATCGAGATTAATAATGTTCATGAAACTCTCGCTATTCAAACTTCAAGGTTGATATTCAATAATGCTATTGCGGGCCTCGCCCAAACGAGTGCACTGGCGCCCCATAATGCGGCTTACGCTTAGATGGTCAGGAACTTATTCTTTTCGCTTTAGCATTACCTCAGAAAGGTTCTTGCCAAAGCGCCGCACCCCGCTAGAGTACTGGCAAGCGCCCGATAGATCCAATGCTGCATCTAAAATGTGGCAAGGGGCGCGATAATCAATCTTTCATGGGAGAAGAAAATGAAAGCATTCAAATCGTTGCGGCAGGATAAAACTCTGCGGCTTGGTAAATCGCTAACGTCGGGGAAAGCGCTACTGGTTGGCGCACTAGCCGGCTCGATCGCGCTCAGCGCCAGCCTGGCCATCGCCAAAACCCCCGCCAATATATTGGTCATCGCCAATCGCATTGACGACATAACAACGCTTGACCCGGCCCAGTCCTTTGAATTTGCCGGCTCGGACCTTAGCCGCAATGTCTATGGCAAGCTGGTTAATTTCGATCCCGCCGATTTTTCCAAAGGCTATCAGCCTGATCTGGCCGCAAGCTGGAGCGTCTCAGGCGATGGCAAAACCATCACCTTTAAGATGCGTAGCGGCGTTAAATTTCATTCGGGCAATCCCGTTACAGCCAAAGACGCGGTTTACTCCCTGCAGCGCGCGGTCAAGCTGAACAAGACCCCGGCGTTTATTCTCACCCAGTTCGGCTTCAACAAGGACAATGCCGATCAGACCATCAAGCTGATCGACGATATGAGCTTCTCGATCACCACCGACAAAAAATACGCCACCTCATTTGTGCTCAACTGCCTGGCATCGAACATTGGCGGCATTGTCGATATGAAAACCGTCATGGCCAATGAAAAAGACGGTGATTTCGGGAATGCCTGGCTGAAGACCAACACTGCCGGCTCAGGCGCTTACAAGCTCGTCAACTGGAAGCCGAATGAATCTTATACGCTGACCGTTAATAAGGATTTTTATGCCGGTAAGCCGGCGCTGGACCGGGTGATCGTGCGCCATATTCAAGAATCTGCGACGCAGCGCCTGCTGCTCGAAAAAGGCGACATCGACATTGCGCGCAATCTTAATCCGCAGGACATTACCGGCATCACAGGCAATAAAGATCTGGCCGTGGACAGCGATCTGCGTGGCCGTTTGATGTATATTTCTTTCAACCAGAAGGACCCGAACCTGTCCAAGCCAAAAGTTATTGAGGCGCTGAAATATCTCATCGACTATAAAGGCATGCAGGATTCTTTCCTAAAGGGCCAATATACCATTCATCAAGCCTTCCTGCCGCGCACCTATCTGGGCGAGATCGACGACAAGCCCTATTCCTATAATGTCGATAAAGCCAAGGCCCTATTAAAAGAAGCCGGTGTTGATGGCCTGGAGCTGAAGATTATTGTCCGCGAGGCGCAGGAGCGTGTTGAGATCGCCCAGTCCTTGCAAAATACCTTCGGCAAGGCCGGGGTCAAAGTGACCTTGCAAGTGGGCACAGGTAAGCAAACGCTTTCAGTATATCGTGCGCGCGAGCATCAGATCTATGTCGGCGCCTGGGGCCCGGACTATCCCGACCCCAATACCAATGCCGGGACGTTCGCGTTCAACCCAGATAATTCCGACGCCGCTAAAGCAACCGGCCTGCTTGCCTGGCGCAACGGCTGGGCCTTACCGGAAATGTCAAAAGCCACCAAAGCCGCCGTGCAGGAACCTGACAAGGCCAAGCGTGCCGCCATGTATCAGGCCATTCAGCGCGAGCATCAAAAACGCGGGCCCTTCGCTGTCATGTTCCAGAAAATCGAACAGACCGGACGGCGCGCCAATGTTAAAGGCGTCAATGTCGGCGCGGCCATCACCGCCATTTCCTATTGGCCGATCACTAAATAAGGCAATAGGAACGGGAGACTTTCGTGGCACTAAGCGACGACACAGCAGATGGAGAACGGCAGCGCAAGTTGCCCTTTTCCGCTTTTTTGAAAGGCGCATGGCAGGTCTTATGGACTGTGCTGATCACCATGATCGGCCTGCTTGCCGTCACCTTCATCATTGGCCGTGTGATGCCGATTGATCCGGTGTTATCGGTGGTTGGCGAAAGCGCCTCTCAGGCCACCTATGACGCCGCTTATAAAGAGCTTGGCCTCGACAAGCCGCTGATCACGCAGTTCTTGCTGTTTCTGGGCAATGTGCTGCAAGGCAATTTCGGCGAGTCGCTGTTGACCGCGCGGCCCGTCTCACAGGATCTTATCCGCGTCTTTCCTGCTACGCTGGAGCTGGCCACCGTCGGCATTATCATCGGCATTGTTCTGGGAGTGCCGCTTGGCGTTGTCGCGGCAGTCAAACAAAACAGCTGGATCGATCACATCGCCCGCGTCATCGCGCTGATTGGTTATTCCATGCCGGTGTTCTGGATCGGGCTCATTGGCCTGCTTGTATTGTACGGCCAGTTGGGCTGGGTCAGCGGGCCGGGGCGGCTTGATATATTCTATGTTGATATTGTCCCCACCGTTACCGGCATGATCCTGGTGGACAGTTTGCTCGCGCGCGATATGGATGTGTTCTGGAATGCGGTTTCGCATATTATATTGCCTGCCGGACTGCTGGCTTATTATTCGCTCGCCTATATCTCGCGCATGACCCGCTCGTTCATGCTGGAACAGCTGGAGCAAGAATATATCACCACGGCGCGGGTCAAGGGCCTATCTGAGCGCGCTGTCATCTGGCGCCATGCGTTCGGCAATGTGAAGGTTCCGCTGATCACCGTTATCGCGCTGTCCTATGCGGGCCTGCTGGAAGGTTCGGTGCTGACCGAGACAATCTTCTCCTGGCCCGGCATCGGCTCCTACATCACCACCGGCCTGTTATCGGCGGATATGAATGCGGTGCTCGGCGGCACGGTGGTCGTCGGACTGGTCTTTGTCTGTCTCAATATCTTTTCCGACCTGTTGTATAAATTCTTTGACCCAAGGGCAAAATGAGCGATCCGGCACCTGATACCGCAGCAGCAGCAGACCCGGCAGCCGACAAGCGTTCGAACCGGGGGGGCGGCCCGGCGTCCTCAACCTCCCCCCCCTCGGCGATGGCCAAACAAAGCTGGCGCGACTGGCTCAATGACGATGCGCCCAAATCACGCCGACAGGCCAAACTTGCCGCATGGTACCGTGCCTGGGGCGAATTGCGCGCCAACCCAATGGCCATGTTCGGGTTCTACATTCTGGTCGCGCTGGTGCTCATCGCCTGGACAGCGCCGTTGATTGCGCCTCATGATCCGTTCGACCAGGATCTGGCCGCGCGCCTCAGGCCGCCGGGCAGCGCTGGCTATCTGCTGGGCTCAGATTCGCTTGGCCGCGATATCCTCAGCCGCCTCATCTACGGCTCGCGCATTACCCTCTATATCGTCGCACTAGTGGCCTTGCTGGCGCCGGTTGTCGGGCTGTTCGTCGGCACGGCAGCGGGCTATCTGGGCGGCTGGCTCGACGTTGTGCTCATGCGCATTACCGATATTTTCCTCGCCTTTCCGCGCCTCATTCTGGCACTGGCCTTTGTCTCGGCATTGGGCGCGGGGATTGAGAACGCCGTACTGGCGATTGTGCTAACGGCCTGGCCACCTTATGCGCGCATCGCCCGCGCCGAAACTCTGACCATTCGCAATGCCGACTATATTCACGCCATAAAATTGCAAGGCGCTTCGGCCCTGCGCATTATCACCCGCCACATCTGGCCGCTTTGTATTTCCTCGCTGGTGATCCGCGTGACGCTCGACATGGCCGGCATTATTCTCACCGCCGCCGGGCTTGGCTTTCTCGGTCTTGGCGCGCAGCCGCCCTCGCCCGAATGGGGCGCGATGATTTCGGCAGGCCGCAAATTCATTCTCGATCACTGGTGGGTGGCGACCATGCCCGGGCTGGCGATCTTTACCGTTTCGCTCGCCTTTAACCTGCTTGGCGACGGGCTGCGCGATGTCCTCGATCCCAAGAAGAACAGCAAATGAGCTCATGACCAACCTGCTCGACGTTGAAAATCTGACCGTTGAATTTCCCACTCGAACAGGGCCGTTTGAGGCAGTGCGCGATATCAGCTTTTCGCTAGGCCGTGAGCGGCTCGGCATTGTCGGCGAATCGGGATCGGGCAAATCCATTACCGGCCGATCGATCCTGCGCCTCATCCGCCCTCCTGGCATTTTAAAAGCAAACCGCATTGCGCTGGAAGGTACCGACCTGCAGACCCTGAGCGAGAAACAAATGCGCGACGTGCGCGGCCACAAGATTTCCATGATCATGCAGGACCCGACAGTCTCGCTCAATCCGGTGATGAAAATCGGCGATCAGATCTGCGAGGCCTACCGCCTGCACGCCAAAGCCAGCAAGGCCGAAGCCCGCGCCAAAACACTTGCCATGCTGGAGGCGGTACTGATCCGCGATCCCGAACGCGTCTTCAACGCCTATCCCCATGAGATGTCCGGCGGCATGGGCCAGCGGATTATGATCGCCATGATGCTGATCCCCGATCCACAAATCCTGATCGCCGACGAGCCCACTTCCGCGCTTGATGTTACCGTGCAAAAAGAAGTGCTGGAGATCATGGATAAACTGGTGCGTGAACGCGGTATGGGGCTGATTTTTATCTCGCATGATCTCAACGTGGTCTCGACCTTCTGCGACCGGGTTTTGATCATGTATAGCGGGCGCATTGTTGAGACCTGCCGCGCCGATGCCCTGCATGAAGCCAAGCATCCCTATACGCGCGGGCTATTGAATTCGCTGCCGCAACTGGAGCACCCGGTTGACCGCCTGCAGGTCCTGCAACGCGACGACGCCTGGCGTGAAGCGGCCAGTGTCAGCGGCGCCGTGAAGGTGGGCGCGGCCGTGAAGTCGGGGAAGGCTGTATGAGCGCGCAAAATGAAATTCGCCTTGAGCATCTCGATGTCTGGTTCGGCAGCGGGCACGCGCGTGTGGATGCGGTGAAAGACGCTTCCTTCACAGTGCCGCGCGGTGACAGCTTTGGTCTGGTCGGCGAATCAGGTTCCGGCAAATCGACTATATTGCGCGCCATCACCGGACTGGCGCCAAGCTGGTCTGGCAATATTGCCGTGCAGGGCAAACCGCTTCGTGGCAAGGCCCGGACGAAAGAATTTTATGCCGCCGTGCAAATGGTCTTCCAGGACCCCTATGCCTCGCTGCATCCGCGCCAGACCATCGATCATGTGTTATCTGAAGCGCTGCACCTGCACAGCTTTGATCGCCCCGATGAGCGCATTGTGCAAATCCTCGACGATGTTGGCCTGGCGCAATCGTTCCGCTTTCGTTATCCGCATCAGTTGTCGGGCGGTCAGCGCCAGCGTGTTGCCATTGCGCGCGCGCTTATCATCGAGCCATCAATCCTGCTGCTCGATGAGCCGACCTCGGCGCTGGATGTATCGGTGCAGGCTGAGATTTTGAATCTGCTGACGGATCTGCGGGCGCAGCGCGGGCTGACTTTTCTGATGGTTTCCCATGATCTGGCGGTCGTCGGCCATATGTGCTCGCGCATTGCGGTGATGAATTTGGGCGCCATTGTCGAGATGCTCAACGTGGCCGACATGCGCGCGCTGAAGGCGGACCACCCTTATACACGCCAGCTGCTTGATGCCAGCGTCCAGCGCCGCCGCGTGGGTTGAGCGGCCGGTGGTGAGGCGCTTGGTGTTAGGGTTTTTGCAATAGCAGCTTCAATCCAGCCTATCCGCCTTTGCGCTCAAACCGAACCCACTTTCAGCCCGGCGTTTTGATCGGTTTCAAGGGCTTGCCATCCGTGCCCATTTTCTCGCCGCGCATCGCCCGTCGTTGATTAATCCGCTCAATATGAAAGCGCTGAAAATTGCGCTCTTTTTTATAGATTTTGTGTTTGATCCACACGAACATATCGTAGACTGTGCCGGCACCGACCTGATTGAGCCGCGCCACTTCAATTGGTGGGCCGTATTTGCCCTCGAAGCCGGTGAGATCGTCTTTCAGGAATATAATGGTTGGTGTGAAGATGGCGCCCCATCTGGCGGCCAATTGTTTTTCGGTCACGGTTTTGCCATCGAAATCCACCACCTCCCGGTCGCCCCACATATTCAGCTGCACGACGGCAAAGTTTTTGCGAATGTAATCGTTGATGTATTTCTTGGCCAAAGTCTTGGTGTGGAATTTGACGCAGTAAATACAGCCGCGCTGCTCAAACACAACGACAAAGCGCTTGCCCTCAGCCTTTGCGGCGGCGAAATCTTCTTTCAGATTCAAAAAGGAATCTAAGAACCAGCTTTGATGATACATCGCGTCATCGCCCTTGGTGGGAATAACACGCGGCTCCGATGCGCCCATCGCCGGCGGCAGGCCCGGCAGGTTGGCGAGCTTTTTATTGAGATTGGCAACATCGTCGCCGCTGCCGGCCTGCGCCTGCCCGTTTAATGAGAAGGTGCTTGCGATAACTGTGGCGATGAATGCAGCAGATTTAATCAGTGCGGGGAAGCTCATGAGGTCCTCCTGGGGGCTTGAGAGGTGGGCGCGCTTTTCGTTGTTTTCACGTCAGTCTAGCTCAGGCAATCAGATTTGGCGATTGTAAATCGATTTAGCGCTCGTTGCGGGTCTAAAATGGCCGAGCACGGTTAAGGACGATAGGCTGGAGCTGGCGGGGGCATTCATCTGATTGCAGATTGCAATGGGGAAGCCTTTAGGCGCTTTGGCGGCAATCCTGGCGGCCGTGTTCGACAAGGTTGGCGGCATCGCGCAAGACCTCGATCCCGGCACCGGCGCGGCAGGCGTTTTCCGCAATATGGCGGCGAAATTTGCGCGCGCGCGGCTGACCGGCATAAAGGCCCAGAATATGCCGGGTGATGGCGTGCAAACCGCCGCCGCTCGCAATATGGCGCTGGGCATAAGGCAGCAGCTGCTCGATGATGTCGGCGCGGGTGACGCCGGTGTCGGGGTCGCCGAAGATTTCGCGATCCACTTGCGCCAGCATCCACGGATTTTGATAAGCTGCGCGCCCGATCATAACACCGTCCACTTTGGCCAAATGATCTGCGGTTTGATCGAGCGTGGTGATACCGCCATTGATCGAAATTAACAGCTCGCTATGGGCAGCTTTCAGCCGATAAACCCGGTCATAATCGAGCGGCGGCACATCGCGATTTTCCTTCGGGCTCAGCCCTTTCAGCCAGGCCTTGCGCGCGTGAATGATAAAGCTAGTGCAGCCCGCCGCCGCGACTGCTGTGACAAAATGCTCTAGCGCCGCTTCGCTATCTTGATCGTCAATGCCAATGCGGCATTTAACTGTGACCGGTATCGCGCTGCCCGCCGCATGGATCATGGCGCCCACACAATCGGCGACCAGGTCCGGTTCGGCCATTAAACAGGCGCCAAAGCGCCCGCTCTGCACCCGGTCCGACGGGCAGCCGATATTGAGATTGATCTCGTCATAGCCGTAGTCCACGCCGATTTTTGTAGCGCGCGCCAGCTTGGCCGGATCACAGCCACCAAGCTGCAACGCTACCGGATGTTCTTCAGCGCTAAAGCCGAGCAAGCGGTCCTGGTCCCCGTGCAAAATCGCATCAGCCGTTATCATTTCGCTGTAGAGTAGCGCGCGCTTTGTCAGCAGCCGGTGAAAATAGCGGCAATGCCGGTCCGTCCAGTCCATCATTGGTGCGACGACAAATCTATGTGATTGATATTTCACGGAGAACCCTGCAATCAAGAAAGCCTAAACAGCGAACGTATACACTTATTTGCGTGACGGTTCTCGTTGTTTCTCATTAATTCTCAATTTCACTGTTCACGTATTGCACACTGTTAGACGGTGTTCGCATCATGGTGCTAGTGGCAACCTACAATAAACTTCCCTCCGGCTAATTCTGGGTGCGCATTCTGGGCTCCGGTCAAACGTTGCTCCAATCCAGCACAACTTTACCGCTGGAGCCGGACTTCATGACAGCAAAACCGTCTTTGAATTTATCGGCGCTGAAACGGTGCGTGATAACATTGCTGACATCCAGACCGTTTTGCAGCATGGCGATCATCTTGTACCAGGTCTCAAAAATCTCGCGGCCATAGACCCCCTTGATGGTGAGCGCCTTGAAAATAATTCGCGACCAGTCGACCGTCGATGTTCCCGGCGGGATACCAAGCATGGCAATCCGCCCGCCCATAATCATAGCCTCGATCATCTGATCAAGCGCCGCCTGCGTGCCGCTCATCTCCAGCCCGACGTCAAACCCTTCGGTAATGTCGAGATTGGCGGCAACAGTTTTCAAGTCCGTTGCCGCCACATTCACGGCGCTGACATCGGTAACCTTCAGGGCAAGATCAAGCCGTTCTTGATTAATGTCGGTAATCACGACATGACGCGCGCCCACATGTTTGGCGACAGCGGCGGCCATTATACCGATGGGGCCGGCGCCGGTTATCAGTACATCCTCGCCAACCAGATCAAACGACAAAGCGGTGTGAACGGCGTTGCCAAGCGGGTCGAGGATAGCGCCGATATCGTCG
>JAJRRE010000115.1 GCA_024279745.1 Alphaproteobacteria bacterium | reverse complement strand
GGCGAGGAATAGCCGCGAGACAGAAAAACCGCGTAGCTGTGATGGGTCCCGAGGTCTTTACTACCTGGCATCCCTCACAGGGAGCAAAGCGACCCGCGAACCGTTTCGCGCGCCGCCGCAGGTGCCCATGCCTTTGGGCATGGATTAGCACCGCGAGGCAGAAAGAGAGCTAGCTTTGCGTAATTTGCGGGACGGCCACGTTCGGTGCCAATTTTGCCGGAGCATCGCCGCCGCCATCCAAATCGGACGCCTCTTCGTCAAGCACGGCCAATAATGGCGTCAGGCCGTCTGTATCGATCAGACGGAACAGCACCACATCCTTGGCAGCGCGCTCGGACCAGCCAGCAATGCGCATGGCGCGCTCGGCCTTGGAGAAAATCCCGTGATTGCGGGTACGCACGGCGGCAAGGTGCTTTTTGTTGTCTTTTTCATATTGCGCGATCTCTTCTTTGCTGGCCCCGCCTTCCTTGAGATCTTCCAGCTGCTGTTTGACACGCTCCTTGCGCACCCAGCCAATATCCGAGCGACTGTCGCGCCCTTCTTCCTTTATGAAATGCCTGGCTTCTTTGACCGAAACCGCCCGGATCAGGTCCAGATCAGACAAAACACCAGCTAAATGGTTCATCGCCAGGGCCCGCTCTTCGGCATCACCGGCTTTTGACGGGTCATCCCCCTTGGCGACAGAATAAAGATTGGGGACCACGAAATACGAGGCGCTATTGGTGACCGAGACGCTGTCATACATTCGTTTTGACAACCAGCGCGAATGAGTGCCGCTGTGATGGATGAAATGTCTGCGAATCCAAGCCCTTGTGACGCCCGGAGCGCTGGCGACGGCGGTATTGATGGCGGCCCTGATCTGCCGCGTGACCTCGCCGCCATGCAGCTTGGAACGGGCAACCGGCGGATTAAGGACGGTTAGCGCGAACAAACCCAGATCAATCCCGAGTGCCGCCAGCAGGGCGATCAAATCGCGCCCGTTCAGCCCATCGCTGGTGCTGCCTGAGCTGTCGCTACCGCCGTCACCGCTACTTTGAAACCCGGACGCCACATAGCGCGCGCTGCTGGCAATACCGCTGCCAATTTCTCCCCAAAGCCGTTTGACTGCATTGGCGACCCCAGCCGGCCCTTCGGTAAAAGTCGCATCGCGTAGCTTCAGATTTGCGGGTTCGCTGGCCTGATCGCCTGCCTGGCGTAACCGCTGGGCCAATGTCGGGTCATAGCACGAAAAGCCCGTTTCTTTGGGCGCGACAGAGACCGCATCGGCAAGCGCCCGCATTTCAGAACTGGTGGATTTGCCCAGCGCATTGGACCTAGCGGCGATATTTCTGGCGCGCCCGCGAATATCGGAAGCCATGGCCTCAAAACTACGTTGCCGGTCCGTGACGGTTTTTCCCTCCAGTCGCGCCGCACTGAGGCGTAATTTCTCCAAATCGCCCTTGATCGGGCCGAGCCAGCTGGTGGCGATGCCGTCGCGCAAGGACGCCACGCTATCGCGCACGGATCGGCGGGCATTATATAAAGGGCCGCGCCCGGCACCTGACTGGACACCGCAGGAGCCGCCGCTCGCCTCTTCGCGCGCCATCTGATTGTCGGACCAGCTCACCACATTATCAAGCTGAATGCGCACCGCATCGAGCCGCGCGGCCACTACGGCGGCTGAATCGCGGGCGTCTTCTTGTAGGCCTGACAACGAGTTACGGGTCGCTTCCTGGCCGGCGATCAAGCTCCACCAGAAGCCATAACCAAAGCCGACCGACCATAATGCCAAGAACAGATAGAGCGGAAACGTCACCAGCCGCTCGCGCCAAAGCCGTTTAGCGCCGAAGGTTTCGCGCAAGGACAGCCACATCAGGAAAGTCAGCGCTATGACAATAGCAACCACCAGCGCTTCATTGGAGACCGACATCCCAACCAGTTTGCGCCCGCTTTCGACCGGTGCGCTCGATTGCGCGCCTAGTATAAAGTCACTCATGCCGCTCCAGGTGGCATAACCGGAAATCGTCAGCAGCATGAACGCCGCCACACCGATCAGCACATTGCGCCCGAACAGGTAATCTTTGACGCTCCCAGCGCGGGTTTTCCAGGTGACTTGTGGCTCGGACATACTCGAACTCCCTTAGGCTGTCCTCACTTTGAGAACTATTTCGCTCAAGAATTACAGCATATCTGCGCCTTTGTCGCGTTACTCAATGAATTTGCGCCTGTTCGCGGCGCCAGCTGTATCAAGCGGGCCACGCCGCTGCGTTCACTGAGCCTTCAGCGGCGGGCGCGATAAAATCAGCTTTGACGCGGGAACGCGGGAAAAGGCGCGGCAGGAGGACGGCGGCGAGCGACACCCCTTGCGCCGTTCCAGTGAGCCGATCAGCTTAATATTGTCACGGCCGATCTGGCTTGATGCGGTCTCAACTTTAAAGTTGCAGGTCTTTTGACCGCTTTCGAAATAGGCATATCCCTTGGGGGTGAAGAAGCAATAATTCGACTTGTGATAGATTTCATTGCGCGCCACCCATAATGTCGGGCAGTTCAGCTCGCGAATATCATCCCATTGCAGCTTGCGCGTCATGCTGTTCGAAAAGACCGGCTTGGCATCGTCATAGGCATAGACACATTGGGCGCGCGCATCGAATGTGATCTGATAAAGCGCCGTTGCCAACGATATGCCCATAATGATCAAAAACGAGCCGACGATCCATTTCGACATTTCGCCGATTTTATACATCAACCCGAAAGCCATGATCATGATGAAGATGATAATCTGATTGGCATGTTCGACGCCCAAAAACTCAAACATGTTGAGCAGGCCGTTCATGATCAGGTCCATGGCGTTCTCCAAATCAGGGAAGCTTCAAATCAAGTAAGCTTCAGATCAGGGAAGCTCCTGGCCCTGCCGGCCGCCTCCGGTCCCACAACAGACCAATAGCCTTTGGGCTAATAGTCTTGCGCTAATAGTTTTGGGCTAATAGCTGCGCGGCAAGCCTAACACATGAACGGCCAGATAAGCCAAGATCATATTGGTGGAAATCGGCGCCGTGCGATAGAGCCGCGCCTCGCGCCATTTACGCTCAATGCCATAGTCGCGGGCAAAGGCAAAACCGCCGAACGTGGTCATGCAGATTTCTGCTGCCTGCCAGGACGCTTCAGCCGCCAGATATTTCGCCATATTGGCTTCGGCGCCGCAGGGCTCGCCCGCTTCAAACAATGCCGCCGCCTTGGCGACCATGAGCTGGGCGCCCGACAAATCCGCATAGGCTTTGGCAAGAGGAAACTGGATGCCCTGATTGGCGCCGATGGGCGCGCCGAACACCACGCGCTCATTGGCGTAATCACGCGCCCGGCGAATAAAAAATTGCGCGTCGCCCAGACATTCATAGGCGATCAAAATCCGCTCGGCGTTCATGCTATCGACGATATAGGAAAAGCCTTTGCCTTCCTCGCCGATCAGATTGGCGGCCGGCACTTCAAGGTCGTCGATAAAAACCTCGCAAGAATTGTGATTAATCATGGCGTCGATCTTGCGCAGCTCAATGCCCTTGCCAACTGCCGCGCGCAGGTCGACCAGAAAAACGCTTAACCCGTGGGAGCGTTTTTGTACCTGGTCCACCGGCGTCGTGCGCGCCAGCAGCAGCATTAAATCCGACTGCTGGGCGCGGCTGGTCCACAGTTTTTGCCCGTTGATGATGTAGCTGTCGCGGCCCGTCTTCACCGCGCGGGTTTTAAGCTGCGTGGTGTCTGAGCCCGTCGTCGGTTCCGTTATACCAAACGCCTGCAGCCGCAAACTTCCATCTGCAATACCGGGCAAGAAACGCTGCTTCTGTTTGTCCGAGCCATGCTTAAGCACTGTGCCCATTGTGTACATCTGCGCATGGCACGCAGCTGCGTTCGAGCCGCTGTCATGGATGGTCTGTAGAATCGCCCCGGCTGCACTTAACGGAAGGCCCACGCCGCCGAACTCTTCAGGGATCAGCGCCGCCAGATAGCCCGCCTGGTTAAGCGCGTCGACGAATTCTTGCGGATAACGCTCCTCGCGTTCCAGCTTGTTCCAGTAATCGTTGTCAAAGCGCGCGCAAAGTTTAGCGACACTATCGCGAATGTCCGTCCACACCGCCTCGCCGTTCAGCGGCATTGTCAGGTGATCGTCTTGTTCTGCCATTACCGCCATTCCATCTAAATAAACGGGGCCATCTGAAGCCAACAAAGAAATTTTAACCCGCCGCGATCCCGCCGATTCTAACGGCCCTTAAACACCGGCCGACGTTTTTCATTGAACGCATTAATTCCCTCATGCCGGTCTTCGGTTGCAATGGTGCGATTATACGCTTCAAGTTCAAACGCATACCCCGCCGCCCGATCCAGATCGGCAGAGTGATCGAGCGCCTTCTTGGCCTGGCGCACAGCTATCGGTGCGTTGGACGCAATGTGATCAGCAACGCGTAACACGTCATCACGCAGCTGATCCACTGGGACAACCTCATTCACCAGTCCCCAGCGCAAAGCCTCATCGGCGGTGAAGGGCGCGCCGGTCAATATCAATTGTTTGGCCCGGCGCAGGCCAACCGCACGCGGCAAATTCTGTGTTCCCATGGCGCCGGGTATAATGCCGAGCGTCACTTCGCTCATGGCAAACCGTACATGCGGCGCCGCATAGATAAAGTCGCAGGCCAGCGCCAGCTCAAGCCCGCCGCCAATGGCTGCGCCGTTAACCATCGCGATCATCGGAACCGGAACCTGGCTCATCGCACGCATAGCCTGCTCCAGCAGCGCATGCTGGCGCCCCCAGACCTGCTCATCCATATCATGGCGCTCTTTTAAGTCGGCGCCAGCACAAAAGGCTTTATCGCCCGCTCCGGTCAGCACCAGACAGCGCGCGTTGTCCGGGTCTTTATAACATTCAGCGAAGCACGCTCCCAAATCGCACATCATTTGGCTATTCATGGCATTGCGCCGGGCAGGACGGTTTATCGTTATCACCTGAACGCCGTTGGCACGCGCCTCAACATCCAGGGTTTCCAGGTTCAGCGTTTCAAACGTCATGGCACTTTGCCCCCTACCTCACATCACCGATCTAATCATTAGCCACCACCGCCAACAAATAGCCACACCCATTTAGCGCGGCCTTCTCAAAAGCTTAACCCTTAATTTGTCATTTGCTGAATTTTTCTTATGCCTGCGCCCAAGGATTTCCTTTGTTCCCCCGTCTAATAGATTAGCGCTGCCGATTTTACCAATTTCATCCGTTCCAACCCTTCTCGGCCCGCGCCCCTAGTTAACATCAGAGCACCTGTTTTGGACCGACATGACGCCAATGAGTTAGCCAAACGCGCCAGCGCCGGCGATGCGCGCGCATTCGAGCAATTGATTGCAGCCCATTACGACGACATCCACGCCTTCGCCTGGCGCTGGTGCGGCAACACGGCGGACGCTGACGATATAGCGCAAACCGTGTGCATTAAACTGGCAGCGGCGATCAAGGGCTTTCGCGGCGACGCGGCGTTCAAAACCTGGGCTTACCGGATCACCTATAACGCCGCCATCGATCATTTGCGGGCAGGCCAAAGGATGCGACCGCTTGAGCCGTCCAATATAGTGAGACTGATCGACGGGCCGGGCAAAGTCACGCCTGAAACGGCGCTGCAGGACGCGCAGCTTTGGGATCAGGTGCGCGGCCTACCGCCGAAACAATGCGACGCGGTGCTGCTGGTTTATGCGCAGGATCTTAGCCACGCCGCCGCCGCCGTCATCATGGGCTGCTCCGAGAAAACCGTCTCCTGGCATTTACACGCCGCGCGCAAGGCCCTGAAGTCTCTCTTAAGCGCTGTGGAATAAGGGCGCACCGATATGAAGCTAAAATGAAAAAGACAATGAGCGAAACCGAGCTGAAAAAATTAAAGGATCTGCCGACACCGGTCCCTTCCGCGCGCGCCAAAGCGGCGGCCCTCGATGCAGCGCGTGCAGCCTTTACTGCTCAGCACTCACAGAACTTTAGCCACGACGACGCTGGAATTGACGACACCAACCGGGACAACAGCGGAGACAACAACGACAATAAAATTATCGACATTGCCAGCAAAGGAAACAGCCGCAAGGCCCGTCATAGCTTCAAGACTTCCAAACCAAAAGGATTGAAGCTCATGCACGTCTTATCCCGCCCCACCACATCGGCAATTGCTGCGTCTTTGCTTGTCGCCGGGATTTCGATTCCCGCCTTGATGTATTATCTACCCGAGAGCTCATTTAAAACCCCATCCTATCGCGATGACGGTTTCTTCACACGGCGTCCCGCACAGGACAAGGACACAGGACAAGACAGGGGCACAATTAAGGAAGCCGCCAAGACTGCACCGCGCCTCACCAGCAAACTGTCGCCGACAAAACCAAATACGGAACTGTCTGCGCCCCACAATAAACGCAAGCGCAGCAATGGTACCATCAGCTCCGGCGAAGAAATGGTCGCGCCCGACCCTTCGCCGGCGCCCGCAATAGACGGTTTGGTATTGCGGCTCGGCAAGGGCACTGAAGCCAAAGCAAAGAGGGTGTTCTCTCCTGCTGCGCCGCCGCCGCAAGGCTTTACATCGAACGGCGTTATCATCGCGCAGGACCAGCTCGCCAGCTTGCCAACCACAATGATCCCGAGCCAGCTTGATGACCAAAAACCGACCGCGAACAGCCCTCACCTGAATGAGCGCGACATGTTCGAAACAGTCAAGCCAAACCCGATCAAATCGGTCATGAAAGCGCCGGTCTCGACTTTCTCAATAGATGTCGATACGGCGTCCTATGCCTTTGTACGCCGCGCCCTGAACGCCGGGCGTTTGCCGCAAAAATCGGCTGTGCGCGTGGAGGAATTGATCAATTACTTCTCATATGGTTATGCGCCGCCGGAAAGCCGCGATGTGCCATTTCGCCCGATTGTTTCCGTTTTGCCAAGCCCGTGGAACGCGCAAAACAAACTCGTCCATATTGCAATCAAAGGCTATCAGCTGAAAGCCGCTGAGCGCCCACGCGCCAATCTGGTGTTTTTGATCGACGTCTCCGGC
>JAJRRE010000114.1 GCA_024279745.1 Alphaproteobacteria bacterium | reverse complement strand
CGGTTTAAATCAAACCGCTGCGCAAAGCCCCTCCCCCACTGCGGGGAGGGGTTGGGGTGGGGGGTATTAAAAATTTCTGTATCACTACGAAGACCTTGTTTTGCATTAAGGAATGCACTTTGTGCATCTACCCTTGTCCCGGCACCCCACCCTGGCCCTCCCCGTCAAGGGGAGGGAAAGCAAGGAGCTAAGTTCAGTATTTCGTTTTCAAGTCCCGATCTTGGTTCATAGCTCGATGAAGTCGTAGATCATTAAACAACTGATACACCGAACAAAATTTAAACCGGACAGTAGTGTGACAAGCACCGGAATGACATTTCCAGGTGATTTAGCGCCGATACCGATCAGGTAAAATTGTCAGTCAGGCGGCCGATTTGGTGGCTAAGACTTTATCAGAGGCGGCGCTGCTTGATTGTGATTGCGTATCTTTGGGCGGTGCTGAATTGGATGGCATGGACTTCACGTTGGAAGTTGTAGAGCTACCCACCTCGCCCCGACCCGGCTGACCCTTACCAGATTGATTACTGACTGAAGGCTTTTCGCGCTGCGTTGGTGTAGAAGATATCGCCGCAATTGGTTTGGGCTCAGCTAAAGCTTCGGCGACAGTGACAACGGCGTTAACTTCGGCGCTGGGTGACCAGACCCGCGTCTGAACCGCATGGGAGCGTCCCTTCACGTGCAATACATTGACCTCGCCGAAACCGCGCGCTTGCGCCCGCTTCAAGGTTGCGACATCACCGACGATTTGGCGCGGACCGGCAGCAGAACACAGCCTTGCGGAAATATTCACGCTATCGCCAATCACCGTATAGTCGAGCCGCTCGCCAGAGCCGAGCAGGCCGGCAACCACCGGGCCGGAATAAATCCCGATCCCAACCGGTAGTGGCAGTCCGCTTTTAGCCAGCGCCAGTTGCACACCGATCGCGGCTGCCACAGCGCGCGTTTGGCGGCCTTCGCCTTCAAAGCGGGCCAGAATGGCGTCGCCGATAATTTTGTCGACATCCCCGCCCTGCTTTTCAATCTCCTGCAATTGGACGGCAACAATCTGATTGAGAAGTTCGATAGACTGTTCCGGCTCCCGGTCTTCGCAAAAACTGGTAAAGCCGCGAATGTCAGAATAGAACAACGTCATATCCGTGCGTTGACTGGCGCCGCGTTTGTTTGGGTCTTCCTGGCGCATGGTTTCAATGGCACTTCTGGACAGCAAGCGCTCCAACCGGTGGCGCATATCGACCACAGCCCTGGTGCGGTCAGTGATGGCTTTTTGAGCGCGCTTCACCAGGGGCAGGAAGATAATCATCAATACGGCCAACAAAGCAAAGAGTGTCGAAACCACGGGGATGATCATTGAGCGAACGGTGGCCTGAAACTCGCCGTCTACCGGCTCGTAAAGCTCAAACACAATTGAGAGTTTATCGTCCTCGACAAAGGGCACATAAAGCTCGAACACGATGGAGCCGTCGGGTTCATAATGTTTGTTTACCGACGATTGTTGTTCTTTGATCACCCGGGTCAACGCGTGCCCGCGCTCGGTGCGGCCGATCTCATCGGGGTCGTGGGAATATAGGGCCCGGCCCTCGCGATTATATAGCTTCAGACCGATCAGCCGATATTCAGCTTGCTCCTGCGCAAAAGTTTTGGCGAGCTTATCCGCCTCGATTGTGGACAGTTTTTGGCCCGACAACATTTTTTTCCAGATCAACGGCAGCTTACCTTCGACATCGCGTTCAATGTTTTCCGCCATGCGCGTGGCACGTTCCAGATAGATGTTTTCCGTGCCCTGTTTGACCACATAGCCAACAAGCACGACCATGCCGCCGAGCAGCAATACCAGCGCCGGGAACAACCGCAGGAAAAAATTACGCGCCAGCGGATAGGGCTGTTCCAATTCCAGATTGTGATCAGTGGTGGCCAATTCGGCACCTCTTAGGTTGGGCAAGTTTGTAGCAATTTAATTGCTGTTTAATTGCAAATTGGTTGAGAAACATGACGCTGGCCAAATTCGCAAATACCTCTTTAAAAGGCATAAATGGCGCGATCAACTTTGCACGGGTTATACACACACGACCCTTACAAAAGGCTGAGCAGCGCTGTCAGCTAAACAAGCTAAACTTGTAGGCGATCATGTGGTGGTTTATTTACTATGGTTCATTCTGAACCACACAAATGACTGACGTCGCGCAACGTGATTTGGTGTAGTGATTTGGCGAAGTGACTGCGGCGAAAAAGCCAAGCACCTGCGGTGACGAAACCAAGCACGGCGCATTAATCAAGCACGGCGAGACCAGCGTCTTAGGCGCGGTCCAGGTGCAGGCCGCTATCTTGTATTAGCGCTTCCAACCGGCCGCGGTTTTCTTTGGTAAGGCGCAAGTTGTATGTCGTTTTGGAATGATCGGTGCTTTGCTGTTTCTCCAGAACTTCGCAATTTTCATACAGCCAGTTGGCCAAGGCGCCGTTCTCGCTTGGGACCGCTAATGTGACCAACTCGTCTTTCGCTCCCAGCCGGTCTTCCAGCCGCGCCAGAAAGTCCCCGATCCCCTCACCTGTCACCGCCGATACCAGTACCGGTTTAGGCCCCGGCTGCATTCGTTCAACTGTATTTTGCAGGTCTTCTCGCGCAGTATCGTCAAGCAGATCGACCTTATTCCACACTTCAAGCAGATTGGTATCGGCGCTATCGGGATCTAGGCCCAGCGCTGCCAGAACTTTGTTGACATCCGCGCGTTGTGCCTGCGCCTGCGGATGGGAGATATCGCGCACATGCACGATCAGATCCGCCTCCACCACTTCTTCCAAAGTCGCCCGGAACGCGGCCACCAGCATCGTCGGCAGATCGGATATAAACCCGACCGTGTCAGATAGAATCATCCGCCGTTTGCTGGCCAGTATGATTTCGCGCATGGTCGGATCGAGCGTGGCGAACACCTGATCCTTGGCGAAGACTTTGGCGCCGGTGGTCAGATTAAACAATGTGGATTTGCCGGCATTGGTATAACCGACCAGCGCCACCACCGGATAAGGCACGCGGCGACGCCCGGCCCGGTGTAACTGCCGCGTCTTGACGACAATTTCCAAATCTTTCTTGATGGCGTCGATGCGCTCTTGGATCATACGCCGGTCAAGCTCAATCTGCCGCTCCCCTGGCCCACCAAGAAAGCCTGCGCCGCCCCGTTGCCGCTCCAAATGGGTCCAGGAGCGCACAAGACGCCCTTTTTGGTAACTCAGATGCGCCAATTCAACCTGCAGCACACCTTCCTTGGTGCGGGCGCGTTCGCCAAATATTTCCAAAATAAGCCCGGTGCGATCAAGGACCTTGCAATTCCAGGCCTTTTCCAGATTGCTCTGCTGGATCGGTGTCACACTATGATCGACAATTACCAATTCGATGTCGTTGAGCTCAACCAGCTCACCCAACTCACCAACCTTGCCGCTGCCGAACAAAGTGCCTGGGCGCGGATTTGGCAAGGGCACGGTGCGAGCTTCAACCACGTTGAGATCAATTGCGGCAGCCAGCCCTGTGGCCTCATTCGAACGCTCATAAGGATCGTGTTGGATCGGTTGTTCGCGATGTGGACCCGCCGCAGGACCGCCGGCGTTACTTGAAAGTTTGTTGCGCGAAGATAAGACCGGCACCAGAACCATTGAGCGCGCGCCTTGCGCGTGTTGAAACTCAAGCGCGTTTTGCCCAGTGCTTTCATTCTGTAAAGGGCTTTCAACGTCCGGCCCCGTTCTGGCATCGTTCGGCCCAACACTTTCAACGTCTGCTGGAGCCTCGGCTTTGCTTATTTTAAAGCCTGAATTTGAAACCTTATCACTAATGGGACCATAATCCTTCTTGATTCCCCGGACAGCTCCGTGGCGCCGCGTCACGCTACCGGGCCATAGCCGCTTCAGCAGCAATCGTGGCTTGTCACCAACAAGCCTGGCATGACCAGACGCGGCCTAATACAACCATCAAGCTTCCGGGGCTTCTTCTTGCAGATGCACCGGCGATCCGGGCATGATGGTCGAGATGGCATGTTTATAGACCAATTGAGAATGTCCATCACGGCGCAGCAAAACGCAAAAATTGTCGAACCAAGTCACAATCCCTTGCAATTTAACGCCATTGATCAAAAATATTGTCAGGGGTGTTTTGGTTTTGCGCACGTGATTGAGAAATGTGTCTTGCAGGCTTGGTTGACGATCTTGTGCCATCTTTGGTTCCGTTCTTGGTCTTGCCACGTCTTTTAGCGTCGTGGTTGCTGTCGCCTTATAGCATATTTCGGCTGGTGCAGCACTTTGCGCATAACACAGTTTACGCCACTGCAAAACCGTGATGCAGGTTGTATAGGCGCGCACCTCCCCCTGCTGATCGATTATTGAAACTGCCGTATGATCCCCCCAGGCAGACGCGCTCAAAGCCTGATCAGTTCAGCATGTTCATGTAAGTTTTCCCGCAATTTCAACGTTAACAACCCCGGATGACCATTGCCCAGGACCTTATCGTTGATTTTAACCACGGGCGTAACGGGATTGGTGGCCGCCGTTACAAAGGCTTCGCGAGCGCCTAGCGCTTCTTCAACACTAAAGGCGCGCTCTTCAAGCTCCAAACCTTCGGCACGGATGAAATCAAGCAACGTCATGCGCGTGATCCCGCTCAAAATGTCACTGCTGATCTGGCGCGTTATAATTTTGTTATCGTGGGTGATGATCCAGGCATTGCTGGAGGCGCCCTCGGTGATCATGCCTTGGTCGTCGACAAGCCAAGCCTCCGCGCCGCCGACGGTTTTGGCTTCCTCTTTCGCCATGGCGGCAGGCAATAGCATAGTGGTCTTGATATCGCGCCGCCCCCAGCGAATATCCTTGACGGTTTTGACGGTGATCCCGGCCAATGGCTGATCGGCACCCAACTTGCGCTTGACCGAACTGCGCGCCAGCACAACAACTGTTGGCGGCGTATCAACAGTCGGAAAGAAGAAATTTCGCTTTCCCTCACCTCTGGTGACTTGCAGGTAGATCATGCCGTTGTGGACCCTGT
>JAJRRE010000113.1 GCA_024279745.1 Alphaproteobacteria bacterium | reverse complement strand
TTGGAAACTGGTTGGCTCGGAGGCTATTTCCCTGCGCGACGATTCCGCCACAATCAGCATTGGCCGCGACCAGGGGTTACTTGGCAGTGTCCAATTACGCGCCTGGGGGAAACCTTTTTATCTGCGCACAATGACTGTTGTATTCGGCAATGGCGAGCGGCAGGTTGTAAGCGTTTACGATACAATTGAAGCAGGCGCCGGTTCACGCGCCTTCGCTCTAGATGGCAACCGCCGCTTCGTTCGTGAAATCCAGTTGAGATACCGCGAAAGCGGCTCCAGAGGGTATCGCCGATCATTGGTCGAAGTTTTCGGCAAGGAATCCGCCAGACGAGCCCCGCCGCCGCGCCCATCGGGTGAGTGGGACCGCATCGGCTCCGAGGATCTGAGCACGCGTGACACCAGAGTGACAATTGGTGTGCGAGGAGGGGGCCGCAAATTGGCGCTGCGGGTTTCCGACTACGCTCTTTATATAAAACGAGTACGCATTACGTTCGGAAACGGCGACACACAAATCGTCAATGTCCGCGGCGTCGTCAATGACGGCGAACAGGTTGGCCCGATCGATTTGGAGGGGAACTACCGTAATATTTCCTCTGTACGTGTTGACCTGCGCCGCCAATCCAGGCGCCGCAGCGCCCGTATGGAAGTCTTTGTTCAAGGTGAACGTGGCCGCCCAGCTCCCGCCCCGGTTCCGCGCGGTTGGAAAAGCGTAGCGATTGCCGATGTCGATCTGCGCGATGATCGGTTTGCGCTGGCTGTTGGCCGCAATAAAGGCCTTTTAAAAAGCATTCGCATTCGCACACGCGACAATGCCGTTCGCATCAGACGAGTTCGAATTGTTTTTGGCAATGGTTCCGTTCAACGGGTCCGCATTAATGAACGCCTGCGAGCTGGCAGACAGACGGACGTGATTGATCTTGACGGCAATAATCGTTTCATCCGTGAAGTTGTTGTTCGCACTGAAGGACAAAATCGGCGGCGCCGCACACGCCTTGAAGTGATCGGCGAAGTTGGCCGGCGCGCTGTACCGCAATTGCCACCAGTCGCCAGGGGTTGGCGAACTCTTGATACGCAAGTTGTTAATCCACGTGATGGGCGCGTTGTTATGCCTGTTGGCCGCGGCGAGGGGCGTTTTAGTGCCCTGCAACTGCGAAACAAGGATATTGCTGTTTTCGTGCGTGATATCCGGATTGTCTATGGTAACGGCTCAGTGCAAACCGTTCGCGTCGCGTCAAGCGTGCCAGCGGGGGGATATACCGGCGTCATCGACTTGGAGGGTCGCGCTCGTTTCATCCGCCAGGTGGTTATCCGCACGCGGGATCAAGGCCGCAGAGGCAGATCCGAGATGGAAATCATTGGCCGTGTTGCCAGAGCCGCACCACCGCCACCACCGCCGCCGCCGCCAGCTTCCTCGGGCGGTTGGAAAACAGTTGGCAGCGCGACTTTCAGACTGAAACATAAATCTGCCACGATACCAGTCGGCCGGGCTCGCGGAAAATTATCTGCAATTCGCTTCCGGGCAGAAGGGCGCCCCGCCACGATCCGTGCAATTGTTATTGTGTATGAAAACGGCGATCAGCAGACTGTACGATTGGCAACTCGCATTTTCCCCGGAACAATGTCCGCACCGGTTAAACTTGAAGGGCGCAGAGGACGCTTTGTTCGCCACGTGTTTATCAGGTTCAAACGCAAAGCCTTCTCAAACCGTCGCGGCACGTTGCATGTTATGGGTCGGGCAGCCAATGGCGGCCAGTGGACCTCAATGGGCAAACGTCGCGCTGATATGTTTCAGCCTGTCCGTGAAACCTTCATTGTGGGCCGCAACCGCGGACGCTTTGCCAGGATCAAACTGCGCTCGCATCGTCGTCATGTGCGAATTTATAGCGTGAGCGTAACCTTCGGCAACGGCCAGACCGTTCAACTGCCATTCTCGGGCGGTTTGCGCGGCAATACTGAAACTAAAACGGTTAACCTGGACCCACGCGGCAGATTACGGTTTGTGGAATCGGTCCAGGTTCTGCACAAATCAAAGATCAGCTTCAAAGGCGAAGGTGCGACCGAGGTCCTGTTGCAGAACTAAAACCGGCACCCGTTTCAAGCCGGCTCTGACAATCTAATCGATCTGATTTTTTACAGGTCAGACTGATGAGATGCACTGTTAAGATGTATTGACAAAGCCCGCATTCACTATGGAATGCGGGCTTTGTTGTGACTAATGATCGTCATGAGTTATCACCGTGTGATCTTTGTGTTTAGTGAAGATAACGATTACCAATCATTCGATGGACCAGACCTCTATCTGGCAAATGCCTCAGATGCCGGTTGTTGTCTTTGGCCGTTGTCTTTGGTCGCAACCTTTGCCGCAGATACCCGGGCGGATCGCATGGATTAACGGCCTTTAAACAATGAATTACTGGATGGCATCAATGGCACGACTTTCTGGCAGCACTTTTCTGGGCGGGATCAACTCATGAATAACACCTCCAAGATGACACAACCCAAACCATCACCGTGGCGGCGGACCGGCGTCAGCATTGCAATCGCCGGCATCATGATCGTTGTCGCCGTTCCAGCCTTTGAAAACGGCTTGTTCGCCTGGCTGATCTCCACGTCGGCAACAGACCAGGCTGTACGCGATGTCGCGGAACCTCGCTACACCGCGCTTTTAACGGCGGCGCTCATCGCCTTGATCCTATTCACAGTGATGATTTATCACGGCTCGCGCCAGTTTCGCAGCGCGCAAACAAGTTCCAGCATAGCCATCTTAAGCCTGCTTGCCTTATTGGCCGGAACAGCCTGGGCGTGGCGCGATGTCCCCGCAAGCTGGCAGGCTTATGAAACAGGCAAGCGGCCGCTAAAGGATATCAATAGCTGGTATTATCATCTGGGAAAAATCAATGTCGAGCAAATTGCTCGCTCCAAAGCCGACATGCTGGTTATCGACTTTGCCCGCAACGATGGCCACATTCCCCTCACGCGCGAAGAAGTGGCACGAGTGGCGCACCATCCCAGTGGCCGCAAACGCCCGGTCATTGCCTATCTATCTATTGGCGAAGCCGAAAGTTACCGGTTCTATTGGAAGCAAGACTGGGCCAAGCAAAAACCCTCCTGGCATTTGGCGGAAAATTGTGCCTGGCCGCGCAATCATCTGGTTCGCTTTTGGCATAAGGATTGGAAACGCATTATGTTTTCAGGCCCACAATCCTATCTGAAGCGTATTATCGATGCCGGCTTTGACGGCGTCTATCTGGACCGTGTGGATGTTTATGGCGAGCTTTTGCAAGAACGCCCCAGCGCCCGCGCCGACATGATTAGCTTTGTCGCCGAACTAACAGCACAGGCCCGCCGCCTGAAGCCCGGCTTTATCGTCATCGCACAAAACGCCGAAGATTTACTCGACAATGCACGCTATCGCAGTTTGCTTGATGGGCTTGGCAAGGAAGATTTGTTATACGGTCAAGAAGCCACCGGGGAGCGCAATAGCGCCGCCTTAATCTCGCGCAGCGCCGCCCTCATCCGCAAATTGCAATGGGAATTTAAACCGGTTTTTGCGGTCGAATATCTCACGACCAAAGCCGCCATAGCCAAAGCGGAAACTGAAATGCGTGGCCGCGGGCTAGTGCCGACATTCGCCCACCGCGACCTTGACGGCTCTGATCCCACCAAGCCCCCGACGCCGTCCCAGGAGATATACGGCACGCCCGAATGGATCGCGACACAATGTGAAGCCAAGGGCAAACCATATTGGTGAGGGGTTCAAACAACGAGCATTTGGCGACTGGCATCTGGCGGCGAGCAGCTGGCGGTGAGCAGCTGGCGGTGAGCAGCTGGCGACGGACATCTGACGAATTTGACCAAAGTGTTTTCAATAACCGAACGTTTTGTCGATGCAACACACCTTAAATCATAAAAGCCTGGAAAATTATAGTGTTCTGACAATTTGCTTATTGATTGGAACTTCCCATGCTGGTTTAGTTGGGGCCTATTTTGCGCTATTGTGGATTGCGCAATTCAGTAAAGCCGGGGGAGCTACCTATCATGCCGCGTTTGCATATCTTTGCCAAACTATCGATGGCGCTTATTTTGGCGATCTCCAGCCACCTTTTTCTGCCGCATCTCAGTAACGCTCAAACAGCCCGAAAAAATCCGTTCGATGGCGTGAAATATTGGGCCTATCAGCTGAAAAGCCTGAACGCCAAAACGCAGGCACGCATTGCCCGCTCTCCCTTTGATTTGGTGGTCATTGACTATGCCAAGGGTGTTACGCCGCCGTTGAAACCTCTGACACGGCGCGAAGTTAGCGCCATGAAAGTCAAGCCCGACGGCGCTCGCCGCTTGATCATTGCCTATCTGTCTATCGGCGAAGCGGAGAATTATCGCTATTATTGGCCGAAACGTTGGAACAAACGCCGCTCGCGCCCCGCCTGGATTGGCAAAGAAAGCAAGGAGTGGAAAGGTAATTTCCTGGTGCGATATTGGAACAAGGATTGGCAGAACACTATATTCGGTACGCCCAATTCTTATGTCGATCGCATTATCAAGGCCGGCTTTGACGGATTTTATATCGACCGCGCCGATGCCTATTACCGCTTTGGCGACACCAAGCAGGCGCGCAAACGCATGGCCGACTTCGTGGTCCATCTATCCCAGTATATTCACTCAAAACAACCCAATGCCGCGATCATGCTACAAAACGCAGAAGAGCTTTTGAGCGATAAATCCTTTGTCGATGCCATCGATGCGATCGCCAAAGAAGACTTGATGTACGGCATTAGTCATGTCGAGCAGTTGAATAAGCCCGATGATATCGACTGGAGCACAGACTTGCTGGAAGGCGCGAGAAAACAGGGTAAACGCATTTTTGTCGTCGAATATCTAAAGAAACGCAGCAATATCGCTAAAGCGCGAACCAATGCGCAATCCCATGATTATGTCTTTTATTATGGCCCGCGTGGTTTGTTTGAAATACGTGAAAGCGTTGTGCCTGGATGGAAGCCGACCAACAACGCGCGCAAAGCCTCTGCATCCAAATCTACCGGCCCATCACCGCGCCGCGCTGAGGGCAAGGGCGAAAACACTGACCTTTCCACCACGTCGCGCGTTACCATTGCTTCCTCGGCCAATGCCAGCGACACTGCGCAGGCGTGCAAAAATCTAATTGCTGGCGCTTTGGCAAATGCGGCCATTAAATTTCGCACAGCCAGTTCGCAAGTGGAACGCAGCAGTTACAAAACCCTGGGCAAGATTGCCGCTGCGGCCAAAAACTGCACCGCCAGCACAGTCGAAATCGATGGCTATACCGACAGCGACGGTAATGCAGATTTAAATAAGCGGCTCTCATTGCGCCGTGCCCAATCGGTACGTCGCCAACTAATCCGCCGGGGCGCCCCCGCAGCACGCCTAACAGTGCGCGGATTTGGCCAAGCGGACCCGGTCGCCCCCAATGATACTCCAGCCAATAAGGCAAGGAACCGGCGCATCGATTTTAAGATCCTGTCGCAATAGACCGCCATGGCAAGCGCAAAACGCCGCCGCCCCCCCCTTCAACCGGCAATCATTACAAGATTATAATATTGAACAAGTCTATATGAAAACTTCTTTGTATTTTCCCCGTTGGAAACCACGTATAGTGCGCCCATGTCGATCCGCTACCTCAAAACCTATATTGCCATTCACGAGCTAGGATCGTTCGCAGCCGCGGCGCGATTTCTAAACCTCACACAATCTGCAATTTCAATGCAGATGAAAGCCCTGGAAGAAGATTTGTCGATCAAGTTATTTGATCGCACCAAGCGCCCACCGCAATTTACCGAAGCCGGCGCCAACTTAATTCCCAAAGCGCGCAAAGCAATCAATGCATTTGAGCAATTGTCGACGCTGGACGATAACAAGCTGGACGCTCAGGGGCTCAATGGCAAGTTAGTGATCGGTGCTGTACCAAGCGTATTGACCGGCATCATGCCCAAGGCGCTCGTGGCTTTGAGAGATAAGCACCCGGGAATTCATGTTGAATTGACAATGGATTTGTCGGCGTGCCTGGTCGAGCAGGTGGCGACACGTAAAGTAAATGCGGCAATTGTTTCCGATCTGATGGCCCAGCAGGACGGCCTGCAATGGGAGCCTTTTGCGCATGAGCCGTTGGTTTTGATTGTGCCGATTGATGCCCCGAACCTAAGCGCAGAACAGTTCCTATCGTCCTATCCCTTTATCCGCTATACGCGCCAAGCGTGGTTTGGTCAGCTGATTGATAGACTGTTAAAAAATCATGGCTTCACCGTCAATGAAACCATGACCATGCACACGCTGGAAGCTGTCAGCACCATGGTCTATCATGGTTTGGGAATTTCAATTGTGCCAATTCGCGTCGTCGAGCAACCCCGGCCGTTGCCCGTGCGCCAATTGTCTTTGCCTGATCCAGTGGTCACCAGGGTTCTGGGTCTGCTGTCGCATCGCGATAACGACAAAGCCCCCGCAACCAAGGCCTTGTATCGCGAACTGAAATTCATCGCCGACCTTGGCGCGCACGGCAATGAGCCGGCTTCACACGAGATATAGCCGCACCAAACGCCGCCTTGGGCGTTATGCCCCTAATCTTGTACTTTGAGGTTTGGGCCTTTTCCCTGTTTGCCAAGCAAGTCTGTTCCGGGCAACCGGTTTCCTGGCCCGGCGCCTGTTCCAGGCAGACCACGACAGCACACCTATCAGATTTGCGAAGCACCAGATTCCACAAAAATTAATTTAGTATTTTTTACAATGACTATCAAACTTATTTGTTTTTATTTACGATAGAAATCCGTTAAACTGAGGTGTATTCAAATATTTTGATCTTAACTCGTTGGGTTCAGCCAACAGTTTGATAATATTTTGCCTGCCACCACTCTTTGGAAAGATGGTATTTCGAACACAGACTAACTCTGATTAATCATTTTTATCATATTTCTTGCAGCTTTTCTTAATCAAAAACATTAATTGGAGCCACGCATAAATCGCCCGTCCTTAATCCTTGAGTTGAAAATTACCAGCCGGCCATGAACTCATCAATTAAAGTTACAATCTGGCGCGGTGCTCAAATTGGGAGTTATCAAAGCTATGATGTGCCCCAGCGCGATAATCAAACCGTCCTGGACCTAGTGAGCTGGCTGCAGCGGCATGTGGTTCCGGATCTGGCATACCGTTTTTCGTGCCGCGTCGGCGTGTGCGGCTCCTGCGCCATGACCGTCAACGGGCGGCCGCGCTGGACCTGCCGCACCCATGTGTCAAAAGTCGTGAAGGACGGTACGCTCAAAATTGGCCCTCTTGCCAATCTTCCGGTGATCAAAGATCTGGCGGCGGACATGAGCCCGTTCTTCGACCAATGGCACCGCGCCAAAGGCTCATTCGTACCAAGCGCCGGCAGACATGATCCGATGGCCCGCGTGAAACCAGGGTCCCCCCGGCGCCAGGCGGCCGACGAGGCCATCGAATGTATCAATTGCGGCGTATGCTACGCAGCTTGTGACAGCGTGCGTTGGAATGCGGACTATCTTGGCCCGGCAGCACTTAACCGCGCCTGGACTTTGATCAATGATGAGCGCGACGGCGGCAATGACGCGCGGTTGAAGGCTGTCAGTGGCCTGGGCGGGTGCCAAGCGTGCCACTCGCATCAAACCTGCGAACAGCTATGTCCCAAAGCTTTGAACCCAGCCAAATCAATCGCCGGTCTCAAGCGCCGTGCTCTTAGCGCCTTTTTGAAAGGAGCGCTGTGATGACCTTGCGTCTTTATGTCTGGCAACGGCTGAGCGCGGTCCTCATGGTGCCGCTGATTGGCGTACATCTGGCGACAATCTTTTATGCCAGCGGCGCCCAGCTCAGCGCGGCGGCAATTCTGGCACGCACCAGTGGCAGCGTGTTCTGGGGCGGGTTTTATAGCTTGTTCGTTTGTGCCGCCGCAATCCATGGCGCCATAGGCCTACGCAGCGTTCTGGCGGACTGGAGCGGTTTAAACCCGCGCCGCGCCGATCAAATCATGTGGTTATTCGGTATGACCTTATTGGTTCTTGGACTGCGCGGCGTTGCAGCTGTGGTGGTGGCATGACTGAGAGACATAAAAACCCCGACGGCGCCGGCAGAACCTCTTTTATTCGAGCAACAAGGTCGCAAACCGCCGGTTACCAGCGCGATGCCTTATGGCTTGCCGCCATCGTCCACCGTTTATCCGGCGTCGCTCTGGCGGTCTTTTTACCGTTTCATTTTTTGTTCCTTGGTCTGGCGCTGCAGAGCGAAGGGCGCTTGCAAACGGCGGTGAACTGGACGGGTAATCCGCTGGTGAAATTTGCTGAAATGGGACTTGTTTTTTTGCTGACGTTACATCTCCTGGGCGGGCTACGGGTGTTGGTCATTGAAAACTTAGCCTGGCACGATAGCCAAAAAACTGCGGCCACACTGGCGGTTCTGGGCGCGGCAAGTGTGGCGCTTTTCTATCTTGCGCAAATAGTGTGAAAGAACAGGCGCCATGATGAATCTTAGAATACGCCGCCTCCGCGAACCGCCCGCGCTCTGGTCATGTTGCGATGTATTTCTATGAGCAAATTCCAGCGCATAAAAACCGACATACTTATACTGGGCGCCGGCGGTGCAGGCTTGTTTGCTGCGCTGCATGCGCATCAGGCAAACCCCGATCTCGACATCACCATTTGTGCCAAAGGACTGATCGGTAAATCTGGCTGCACGCGCATGGTGCAAGGCGGATATAATGTGGCGCTTGGCAACGGCGACAGCATTGAGCGCCATTTCATGGACACCATTGAGGGTGGCAAATGGCTGCCCGATCAGGATCTCGCCTGGACCCTTGTTGAAACTGCCGTGACCCGCATTCACGAGCTTGAGAACGAAGTCGGCTGCTTTTTTGACCGCAATGAAGATGGTACGCTGCATGGCAAGGCTTTTGCCGGCCAGACCTTTGATCGCACCGTTCACAAAGGCGATCTGACGGGCATTGAAATCATCAACCGGCTGATGGAACAAGTGTGGGCGCGGCCCATCAATCGCCTGGAGGAGCATCGCGCCATTGCCCTGATCCAGGAGGAAAACGGCGCCTCGATTGCCGGTGTGCTGATGATCGACATACGCAGCGGCGCGTTTGTCATGATCGAAGCACAAGTGGTTCTGCTTGCTACCGGAGCCGGGCCGACCATGTACCGCTATCATACGCCGTCGGGCGACAAATCCATGGATGGCCTTGCCATGGCACTACGCCTTGGCCTGCCGCTGCGCGATATGGAAATGGTGCAATTTCATCCGACCGGGGTCTTGGCGGGCATTGACACGCGCATGACTGGAACCATTATCGAAGAAGGATTGCGCGGCGCCGGCGGGTATCTGCTCAACGGTAACAAACAGCGCTTTATGCATAACTATGACGAGCTGGCAGAGCGCGCCACACGCGATATCGTTAGCCGGGCAATGTACCGCGAGATGCGCGCGGGCCGCGTAACGCCAGAAGGCGGTCTTTATATTTCCATGGCGCATCTGGGCCCGGACAAGGTTGCACGCCAATTCAAAGGTATGGTCGAGCGCTGCGCCGATTGCGGCTTTGATCTGGCCGGTGGTTTGGTCGAAGTCGTGCCAACTGCGCATTACTTAATGGGCGGCGTGATTTGCGACCCGACAACCGCAACCGAACGACCCGGCCTGTTTGTTGCCGGAGAAGATGCTGGAGGTGTTCACGGGGCCAACCGGCTGGGCGGCAATGGCGTTGCCAATTCAACAGTGTTCGGCGGCATAGCCGGTGATGTCATGCCGCAATGGATCGCACAAAATCCAGGCCACAGAACCCCGGATGAGGAACATATCAAACATGAAATGCATCGCGCCCTTAACCCTTTTTCAAAACCGACCGGAGACCTTAACGCCCTGCGCGACCAATTACTGCAATTGATGTGGGACGATGTAGGAATATTACGTGATCGCCCTGGCCTTGAACGCGCCGCGGATAAGCTTGGCCAGTTGCAGACAGATTTATTGGCCACGGGCCTGGCAGGCAACGGCGATGATCTTGGCGTCCGAAGCTTTAATTTGACCTGGCATGAGCGGCTCAACCTTGAAAGTTTAATCGACATTTCCCTGGTCGTTACCCGCGCCGCCCTTAAACGCGAAAATTCCCGCGGTGCCCATTTTCGTGAAGACTTCCCTCAGGCCGGCGAACTGGACAGCTCTACCTTCACGACCATTCGCCAATTGGACGGCAAGCTCGATGTGACCACTCAGCCCGTTCAATTCACCCGCCTGCGCCCCGGCCAAAGCCTCCTTGGCGATAACCTCGACGAGAAAACATCATGATCCCGCAATCTTTGATCAAAGCTACTGCCGATCAACTGATGGCCAAGGCGGCCATTGAAATTCCCGACGACTATCTGAGCGGGCTGGAGCGTATGGCCGATACGGAACAGGGCGATCTGTCGGCCTTTGTTATTCGTGCCATGCTCGACAATTATAAAGCAGCAAAAGAAGACCGCCGCGCCATGTGCGCCGATACGGGTGTGCCGCGCTGGTATGTCAAGATCGGCAATGAGGCGCAGATCGAAGGTGGCCCCATCGCGCTGGAGACCAGTTTGCGCCGCGCCGTTGCTGATGCCACCCAGGACATTCCCCTGCGACCAAACCGCGTGCATCCACTTTGGCGCACGGACCATAACAATAATTGCGGCATTGGCGCGCCGGAAATTGACTATGCGTTTCACCCGGACGCCGATTGGATTGAGCTGACAACGGTGCATAAAGGCGGGCTGTTCGGCTCCGATTATCGCATGTTGTTTCCCGCCGACGGCATAGATGGTATTAAACGGTTCTACCTCGACACGTTGGTGTCGTTCGGCAAACGAGGTCTGGCCTGTCAGCCGGCGATCATCGGCATAGGTCTTGGGGGCTCGAAAGATATTTGCATGACCCTGGGCAAGCAGGCCGCTTGTCTGCGAACCGTCGGCTCAATAAACCCTGACCCCAAAATCGCCGCCCTAGAAGAAGAATTTAGGGACTTCGGCAATAGCATCGGCATGGGCGCGATGGGGTTCATGGGCTCGTCCATGGTTGTCGATTGCCATATCGAAGTCGGCTATTGCCATACCGGCGGGCTGCCGATGAGCGTGCATATGTTTTGCCTGTCGTCTCGCCGCGCCAGCGCACGCGTCTACAAGGATGGGCGTGTTGATATGCGAGGCGACCCCAACTGGTTTACCGACTATATGCGCCGCGACGGTGTGGATTGGGACGGCGCGACCAGTCTGGCTGCCGAGTAACCCCCGCGCAAGGATTTAGAAGATGGCCAACACAAAACTTAAAACCGTCCGTTTGCAATTACCTGTCAGCACAGATGATCTTAAGGGGCTGGAATTAGGCACAATCGTCTATCTGGATGGGCGAATTTTCACCGGCCGCGAAAGCGTTTACAAAAAAGCACTTGATGAGGGCGCCGGCCTGCCAGCGCCGCTTGGCGAACTTGGGACTGTGAACTTCCATTGCTCCCCTGCCGCCAGCATCAACGCCGATGGCAGCTATAATCTGGGCGCGGTCACCGCTACCGCCTCCTTTCGTTTCAAGAAATGGCTGAAAGCGTGGTTTGAGCTGTCCCAATGCAAAATCATTATCGGCAAGGGCGGTATGACCAGCGACATCTATCGCAATTTTTTCGTTCCCAATGGCGCCATCTACCTTACCACGGTCGGCTATGGCACCGGCGCGCTGCTCGGGCGCGGGATCAAACGCGTCGTAACCACATATTGGAGGGAAGAGCTGGGCCTGGCCCAGGCAATCTGGGTGTTGGACGTTGAAAATTTCGGACCGTTCCTGGTCGAAAGCGATCTCAACGGCAATTCACTGTTTGAACGCGAGAACGCTAAAATCGCTCCTCGTTTGCAAGCGGCCTATGAGGGGACACGCCCGGCGACCATGGCCCGCTACGGCGAAACCGATGACAAAACCGACGAGCTGATATAACGTAAGCGCACGCTTGGCAGAACGCCGCTGACATGCGCCCCAACTTCTCTGCGGTCATAACGACAGTCCTAAAGCATGATCAGTTGAGATGGAAACACTTCTAGTTGTAGGCGTGCGGGGCACGAGGGCTTCCAATTCGGGCATGAACCAGACTCGAAAACAAAAAGCATAAGAGCATGCCAGTTTGATGAAATCGGTTCTATTAAAGTCGATCATGCTCTAAGCATAAACTGCAACGGCAACCGTTATTGGGTCCCCTCTTACTACCTTCCGCTACCGCCTTCGCCGACAACTTCAAATGGTGCCCAGTAAGAGGGATGAGCGAAAATACCGCCTTTATTTATGAGCGCGCGCATGGATCGGCGAAGCGCTTCTGCGCGCCCTATTGCCGGGTTGTTTCGCATCGCCGACACCGCGCCTGTGGTAAGTGAAACCGCCGCATTGGAATTCACATACCAGTGGGACACCAATAAAGCTCGTGCGCCGGCATAGAAAAAGGCGCGGGAGAGACCGGAAAGCGCTTCCCCCGCCCCACTCGCCGCATCGGCACCATTCCCGCCAGCTGTGTTGCAGGCCGACAAAATGACCCAGTCGGCATCAAGCTTCAATGTTGAAATCTCAGACGCGGAGAGAAATCCGTCATCGCGCGGCGTTGCTTTTGCGGGCGGCGTTAAGATCAATCCTGGCTCGGCCGCCGAATTGCGCAAGAAGCGGGCCTCGCTGGCGAGCAGTCCATGGGTGGCAAAATGTAATATCCGCGTATTGGCCAATAGCCCCTGATCAGACATGGATTTCAGCCGCTCTTCAGTGGCCCGACGGCCAAGATAAACCGCATCCAACGAACCACCTATTGTGCGCGCAATGGCGCATAGCTCGTCTGCCGTTTCCGGCAAGGCAACTTGATCACGGATGGCTGCGACATCGGCCAACTCTCCGCCGCCGCGAAAGACGCTGGTAAATTTCAAGGCCGCGCTAACCCTGTGCCAAATTGCGGCAAACCGTGTTGGGTTCGTGCTCCGACAATTCAATTTGCGTTTTGCCATAACCAGGGCGGCCGCATCTCCTTGCAGTAATGGATTACCAAACCCAGTGAACGCCTGACCAGCATTCGATGCTCTGGCAAATTGGCGCAAGGATTTAAGGTTCGCCACCGATGGCAATGTCGTCATCGCATGATCGAAAGTTAGCCAGGCAATCGTTTGATTTCGATTGATCACGCCCGTCGTCTCACTGGTTTTTTGTGTAACCAGAACTTGTAACGGCAAGGTGGTCAACGGCCCCGACGGCACGAGAAGCAACGTCTTACCTTCGATCAGCTCCGCAACCTGTCCAAACATTATTTTGTAAAGCCTATGGGCGCGTCCTGCATCGAAGGGGAGTTGCTGGAGGGGTGCCAGGCCTTTTGGCCAAAGCGCCGCGCATCTTTTGGATTTCGCAATCCACCTTTCTTTATCCGCGACCCAATCCCATTCCCCATCGCGATCAAGGCCGCAGCGCAGCGCCACACTTTGCGCGCGCAGCGCTTCAGTGCCAAGATCTATCCGCACCATGCGGGCGCGGTTTTTGGTGACAGCCCAGATAAACGTTTCTTCTTTAATAGCCGCAAATTTCGACGTATCGAGAATGAGCACCAGCGCTTCTTCATCTGCCAGCTGTTCTTGCACTTGGCTGATCGGCAAGGGACGCGGATTGACCAGCGCCGCATAGTTTTGAAAATTCTCGTCAAGGCGCAGATCAATCGCATTGAGGCGTTTGTCGATAACTGCCAATCTGGCACGATTTTCTGCCTCGGTTTTGGCATCTCGAAGTTTGGCCCGTTTTGAATACGCCGCTATATTTAGCTTATCGCGTTGCTGCCACTCTGCGACCAGGTCCTGCCGCTCCCGCACCAACGTTGCCAGCGCCGGATTTCCCGCTGCCCCGCGCGCCGTCATCTTTGCCAGGGCACCGGCGGCCTGCGAGCTTCGCGCCCATTGCGCCAGCAGAAACATTTCATTGACAGACTGCGCGCTCAAGCGGCCAGCGCCCTGGTCCCGAAAAAGAGATTTGATGAGGCCGCGAAAGATCGCGCTATTCTGCGCCACTTGGGCTTTGGCGCCGCCCAATGTGTTACCCCCGTTCTGGTTACTGACTTTGGCACGACGAATGAGAATATCTGTTGCTCGGCGCCAACTTTGTGTCGCCAGCCGCCAATCACCGCGGGAAAAATACAGCGCCGCAAGATTGCTATGGCTGATCGCGACAAACGGATGATCAAGTCCCAAAGTATATTCGCGCATCGCCAGACTGCGCCGATATAAAACCTGCGCCTCAGTAAAACGCGATTGATGCGTAAGTAGCAGGGCCAGATTGTTAAGTGAAGTCGCAACAACTGGATGGCTTTTCCCGAACGCCTTTTCCCGTAACGCAAGGCTGCGCCGGTAAAGTGATTCTGCTTCACTGCTGCGGTCTTGCGCCGCATATATACCGGCAAGATTATTGTAGCTTGTCGCAACATCGGGATGCGCTGCGCCAAGAGCCTTCTGGGTTAGATCCATAGCCCGCCGTAAGAGCTTACCGGCTTCCTCTAGACGCCCCTGGTTCCGATATAAGGTCGCAAGGTTGTTCAGGCCGATTGCCACATCGATATGCGCCGGTCCAAATTCTGCTTCACTCAGTTGCAGGGCGCGCCGGTACAGCGGCTCAGCCTCTTTATAGCGCCCCTGGTCTTGATAAAGGCCTGCCAAATTATTCAAACTGGTCGCCACATCGGGATGGTCCGCACCTAATGCCGCTTCATATATGGCAATCGTTTTTCGATAGATCTGTTCCGCTGATTGATATTTTCCCTGTGCGCGATAAAGACCAGCTAGATTGTTGAGAACTGTCGCAACGTCGCGATGTTTTTGCCCCAGCGCCTTTTCAAGGATCGCAAGCGCACGTTTGAAGACCGGCTCGGCCTCACGATACCGTCCCTGCGCGCGATACAGTTCAGCCAGACCGGTAAGACTTTTACCCAGATCTTTGGGAGAGCGCACCAATGCAATCTCAAAGATTTTAACTGCCCGCTTTTGTAGTGGCTCGGCCGCGCTGTAACGGCTCTGCAATACGTAGAGCTCTGCAAGATTGTTGAGGCTTTTTCCAACTGAGGGATGGGAGCGCCCCAGCGCAGCCTCGCTAATGGCTAGATCACGCTTATAGAGCTGTTCAGCCTGCCGATATCTCCCCCGAATACGATAAATCAATGCAAGATTATTCAAAAAGGTTGCAACATTCTTGTGGTTGGGGCCAAAAATTTTCTCGCCCAATCTCAAAACCTTCTTCGCATGGACTTCTGCCGCGCGATACTTTCCTTGTTTGAACTGAATTTGATAGTCGCGATAAGACTGCCTCAATTGCGCCGCCAGGGAAGACTGGGGCGGCTGAGCAGATTGGGGCGGCTGTGATTGAGGTACTGAGTGTGATTGCGATGACTGGGCCAGGGCTTGCATCGGCAATGAAGTAAAGAGCCCTTGCAAAAACATAGAAAAAATTATGATAGATCGTAACATCAATACATCCGTTCCAACCTCAGCTTCAACAACGCCATGTAATCAGGGCGGCAAGGTACAGCCCCGGCGCAAACAACACAACAATCACAAAGATTGAACTATTGCTTTGGGCGAGACGGTGCATCAGTCAAACGTTATGGTGTCATTTGAAATTGTCGCTTGATGGTTTTTTCCAGACTCTGCGGAGACTGGTTTAACCTTTGGTTTGGTCGGCGGCTTATCTTTGCTAGCCCCACCAGCAGTTTCACCGGGAGTATTTTTGTACACACCGCCGCCAGCTGCGGGACGGCCAGTTTCTCCGCCAGAAGCCCCGCCTGAGGGATTAACATCGGATTGGACGCCGGGTTTATTGGTCTGCGGGCGTGCTCGTGGTAGCGGCGTGGGTGTTGGTTGTGGCTGTGATGTTTGAACAGATAGTGATACGGGTTCGGGCACCCTAGCCGCCGCTCCCATTCCATTTCCACTTCTGCTTCCACTTCTACTGGTCGCAGGATTATTTTGTGGGGACGGCATTACCGTTTTATTTGCTGATGCCATAGTGGTCGCGGTGTTCTGCGGGTTGCCAAACCGGTCCTGCGTGAGCTGCTGCGACACGTCCTTGATCGGATTAGTTTTGTGTCCAGGCGAGGCTGTGTGGCCCACATTCACTTCGACTACAGCGTCAACTTTAGCCAAGTTTTCAGCTTCTGCGTCAGCTTCAACCGGTAGTATTGTTTCCCGCTCCCGGCCCTGATTGCCAGTCTGCGTGTGAAGCAATATCGGCGGCGACCAACTGGAAGGTTCCTCGGTTGTTGTTGGCGTACGAACAGCACTTTCCGCCAGATCTGCCAATATGCGATGAAACTCTTTCCCGATTAAAATGAGATCCGGGTTGTCTTGATTTCCAACGACTTCAATATTGTCAAAAATTGATGCGGCGTTCAAACACTGACGCACAATTGCCTCATCTGGCGCGCGCACTTCAGACAACCTTAGCATGGCAGAAAATCCAGGCTTGTTCGTCGACGGCTTAATGTATGACAACGCGATTAACGCGTTATTTGGCACGTCAGGCCCAAGAGAATTGATTACGGCACGCTTCAGGTCACCCGTCTCTGAAATCTCATACCCTCCTTCAAAAGCGCGCATTGCCATGTCGCTCAACGCCTCGATCAACTCTCCTCGTATTAAATACTTCTCCATATGATCCGACGTGCGCTTTACCGAACCGATAATAGCCCCGGCATTGATCAATTTCCGCAAGGATTCTTCCGCCGTATGGGGGCGGGCATGAAGATCCAGCTCGTGTGTCCATACGGACTTATCATCTTCGCTATTTGCAACACGAACTGCATCGCGGACGGGTTTAATCGCCTGAAGTGCCAAGGTCGCGTTGGCATAAACATCCGGTAGCAACGCATTTTCAATCATCCGATCGAGTTGGCGCGCTGTTCGCCCTTCGCCTTGCGGAATGTTCGACAATGGCGAGCGCAGAACATTGGCGCCAAATAAGCCAGAGACAAACACCAAAGAATCAATTGCAAATGCGATTGCCAGCGCCAGATAAGCCAGTTTATTGCCATCTTTGAATGCATTGAGAGAAACCACAAAACGATGAGCTTTGTCGTCCCGGTTACGCTCAAAAGCATCGATTTTATTTCCCATGGCGGTTCGGTCTTCGGCCGACAGCCCAGACCCGCGCAGGCATTGATGAGCATGTGTTAATTTCTGTTCGATCGACCGGGCCGAAGTAATCGCCGAAGAAGACTGATTTGTGCATGACTTGGCCAAAGTCACTGCGCCGCCATTGAGCGCATAAAGATTTGAGGCTGCTTCATGAGCTTTGCCTGGGTCGCAAGAACGCGATGACAGTGACACATCGATGAATGGCGATCCTGCAAGCAGGTCTGTTATTTTTGCGCAGCGCGATTGCAAGCCCGCCAGAACTTTACGTTCAGGTGTTTGTTCAAATGCAATTCTGTCATTGTTCAATTTTTGATAGGATTGTTTCACTCGCTTTTTAAACAATGTGGCCTGTTGGGTATATCTGGACATTTCGCTTCCTTCGCCAATCAATTGTGATTGGCCGCGTAATTTCGAAAGCTGCGCATCTATTCGTGCCAATTCTCCCTCGCCGGCAGCAAGTTCACTCCGTCCAATTGTCAATTGTT
>JAJRRE010000112.1 GCA_024279745.1 Alphaproteobacteria bacterium | reverse complement strand
CGGCAGCCTTGGCAATCGTGGTCAAAGTTTCGCCAGTGGAATCCGATATTAGATGGAGATGAAAATAGCTCGGTAAGGCGTTGGTCATTTGTTGATAAGTCCTGCATTATGCACACTGTCCACTACAACTCGAAATCTATGCCCGGAGCTGTGCATGATTACCCACAGAAGCATCCCCAGTTTGATAGGACGGGACAAATTCTGCGAGAATTATCCTGCCCGACAAAGAATTGTTTTGTCCAGTGGAAGCTCACAGCTTATAGACATCAAATCACCATAGAAACTGTCCAATTCGCCTCAATAATCTGCTGTTTCAACAATGGTAAACAGGCTTTGGGGATATCCCGACGAAAATACCATTAAAAACACTTCTCACTTGCGACCGCATCAAAAGCCTGTTGAAAATTTGTTCGCAAAATCTTATTTGCGGTATTCACAGCACTAATAACAAGAACAACAACCTAAAAATAAAAACTAAAAGATAGGCGCCCTTAAATGAACTCGACTGCACAACCTTCGCCTATCACCCCAGACCGCCGCTTCCTTCGCCCCTTCAAAGGCGAAGCGATGCAAACACCGCCGATATGGCTGATGCGCCAGGCCGGGCGCTATCTTCCCGAATATCTGGAAGTGCGCTCCCAAGCCGGAAATTTTCTCAATCTGTGCTACACGCCCAGGCTCGCGGCTGAAGTGACGTTGCAGCCAATCAGGCGCTATGGCTTTGATGCTGCGATTTTATTTTCTGATATCTTGATCGTTCCCGACGCACTTGGTCAGACCGTAGGCTTTTTCGAAGGTGAAGGCCCGCGGCTGGATCCCATAGGCTCAGCAGCGCAGCTGAGTGCGCTTGAGCCTTCAAAGGCCCATTTGAAATATGAAATTATCTTTGAGAGCGTTGAGCGGATTAGAGCAGGGCTGCCAGACGACACGGCGCTAATTGGGTTTTGCGGTGCGCCATGGACAGTGGCGACCTATATGGTTGGTGGTTCAACATCGAAGGATCAGGCGGAAACCAGATTATTTGCCAACCGTGATCCTGAAGGGTTCGGCCAGTTGATCGATATCTTGGTTGAGACGTCGATTGAATATCTGGATGGGCAGGTGAAGGCAGGAGCCGACGCTTTGCAGATTTTTGACAGTTGGGCCGGCAGTTTGCCTGATGATCAATTTGGGCGCTGGGTCGTCGAGCCGACGCGCAAAATGGTGACGGAGCTGAAAAAACGCCATCCAGACGTGCCTATTTTGGGCTTTCCAAGGGGTGCCGATGCGCTAGCTCAGACGTTCGCCCTGGAAACCGGAGTGGACGGCGTCAGCTGCGATACGGCTATGCCGCTTGAGTTTATCAAAGAGCAGCTTTCCGGCAGAACCGTCGTGCAGGGCAATCTTGATCCGCTTTTGCTGGTCACAGGCGGCGCGGCGCTGGATCGGCGCGTAAATAAAATTATCGAGACTCTGGGACCGAATCCCTTCATTTTCAATCTCGGCCACGGTATCATTCCGCAAACACCGCCGGAGAATGTCGCACGGCTGGTGAAGCTGGTTCGCGGCGAAGTATAGCGGCTAAATGGTCTGTCCTGATTTTGGGATATTGGTAAAGCGGTGGAATAAAACTCATGGATCTTTGGCTCAAATCCTTGCATGTGATCTCGATTATCGCCTGGATGGCGGGCCTTTTGTATCTGCCACGCCTGTTTGTCTATCATTGTACCGCGGCTAAAGGGTCCGAATTAGCGGACACACTCGAAACCATGGAGCGCCGGCTGCTTAAGGCGATTATGACGCCGGCAATGCTGGCCAGCTGGGTGTTTGGTTTCTGGTTAGCCATGCGAATGGGCTTTTTCACCGAAGGATGGTTTCACGTGAAACTATTTTTGGTGATCCTCATGACAGTGTTTCACTTCATGACCGCGAAATGGCGCAAAGACTTTGAAGCTGATAACAACAAGCGCTCGCAACGGTTTTATCGCTTTGCCAACGAAGTACCAACCGTGTTAATGATCGTGATTGTCATTTTGGTTATCTTAAAGCCATTTTAGTATCTTGACATTAACGATTAGCGGCGTAAATGTAGTGCTATCTTTTGTGATTGCGCTGGACCGTTGATCCGCACAATTGATCAACATTTATCGCCCAATCACCTCAAATCACATGCTTGATTCACCCGGCAGCTTTGCTCTGTCACGGCGATGGCTTGTAGCTATTTCGATCCCCTCCTTAATCGGCTTTCGACCTGTTCGTGATCAGAGCGAAACCACCCGCAAACCCATTTTCAAATAATGCTCGGAGACCTTAATGAGCACCGACTCTACCGATCCCACAAACATTTCTGAAATTGATTCTGACCTCGATACCGCTGAAGACTTGGAGCTGGAAAACGAGACCGACAATGAAGAGGCGCCGAAAAAGCCCGATTCAATCGGTGATGTTGTCAAGCTGTCTGAGCTGAAACAAAAATCCGCGACCGAATTACTGGATTTTGCCGAATTGGTTGGCGTGAAAAATGCCAGCGCTTTGCGCAAACAAGAATTGATGTTTGCGATCTTGAAAATGCTTGCCGATGTTGACGTCGATATTACTGGCATTGGCGTGGTTGAAGTATTGCAGGACGGATTTGGGTTTTTGCGCTCGCCGGATGCGAATTATCTACCCGGCCCTGATGACATCTATGTCAGTCCCAGCCAGATAAGACGGTTTGGACTACGTACTGGTGATACGGTCGAAGGCGAAATTCGTAGCCCGAAAGAGGGCGAGCGTTATTTTGCCCTGCTGAAGGTCAACAAGCTCAATTTTGAAGACCCGGACGCACAGCGCCACAAGGTGCATTTCGATAATCTGACGCCGCTTTATCCGACCGACTGGCTAAAGATGGAAATTGAAGATCCGACCGTCAAGGATATTTCAGCGCGGGTTATTGATATCGTTGCGCCAATGGGCAAAGGCCAGCGCGGTCTGATCGTCGCCCAGCCGCGCACCGGTAAAACCGTGCTGTTGCAAAATATGGCTCACTCAATCTCAGCCAATCATCCCGAATGTTTTGTGATTGTATTGCTGATCGATGAGCGCCCGGAAGAAGTAACCGATATGCAACGCTCGGTAAAAGGCGAGGTCATCGCCTCGACCTTTGATGAGCCTCCATCGCGCCATGTTCAGGTTTCTGAAATGGTGATCGAAAAGGCCAAGCGCCTGGTCGAACACAAGCGCGATGTGGTGATCTTGCTCGATTCTATCACCAGACTGGGCCGCGCCTATAATACTGTGGTGCCATCGTCGGGCAAAGTGCTAACCGGCGGCGTTGATTCCAATGCTCTGCAGCGCCCCAAACGTTTCTTCGGTGCCGCACGTAATATCGAAGAAGGCGGATCGCTTACGATTATTGCAACAGCGCTGATCGATACCGGCTCGCGTATGGATGAAGTGATTTTTGAAGAATTCAAGGGAACGGGTAACTCGGAAATCGTGCTGGATCGCAAAGTTTCCGATAAGCGCATTTTCCCTGGCATTGATATCGCCAAATCCGGCACCCGCAAGGAAGAGCTGCTGGTAACGCCAGATCAGCTGAAGAAAATGTATGTGCTGCGCCGAATTCTCAATCCAATGGGTACTATGGATGCGATCGAATTCCTGATCGACAAGCTGAAATCCACCAAAACCAATGGCGAGTTCTTCGATTCAATGAACACTTAATCTGGGAACACCCGGTCATGTACCGCCTGGTTCAGGACCACATACTTCAGGATCATGTAATCCAGAACCAAAAGTTCATTTAGCCAGCCAATTTAAAAATTCCAGCAAGCCGGATGTTTCACGTGAAACGTCCGGCTTGTGTTTTTGGACTATTCGATGTTTGTTTGCCGTTCATGACCAGATCAGACCGAACGACCGATACAATTTATGCCTTGTCGTCCGCGCCGGGAAAAGCCGGCGTGGCGGTGGTGCGTGTGTCGGGTGAGCAGGCTGGATTGGCCTTACAGACAATTGCCGGCCATCTTCCCAAAGCCAGGACGGCGGCGTTACGAGATCTGCGCCGACCTGCGCCTATGCGGACCCAGGGCTCATTATCTCCGATGGCTAAATCAGCGGCTTCTGCTGTTATTTCGCCGCGAAATTCCAGCAAGAAATTGGATGTTGATCCAAATTGGCTAACCGGCGAACTGATTGACCGCGCTCTAGTGCTTTGGTTTCCCGCGCCGCGCAGTTTTACCGGTGAAGCTAGCGCTGAATTTCACGTCCATGGCGGTAAGGCGGTTTTGGCCGCCCTTTTTGACGCTTTGGCACTGATACCCGGTTGCCGGCCGGCCGAGCCAGGGGAATTTGCCCGCCGAGCTTTTGCCAATGGAAAGCTGGATCTGACGCAGGCCGAAGGCCTGGCCGATCTGATCGATGCGGAAACCGAAGTACAACGGCGGCAAGCGGTGAATCAGGCTGACGGTGCCCTTCATCGCCTTTATGAGCGCTGGCGACAGGACATTATACAGTGTCTGGCATTGCAAGAGGCTGGCATAGACTTCTCCGATGAGCAGGACGTTGCCGAGCAAGCGGCTGATAGTACCCGGCAAGGAGTGTCCGCATTACGCGAGGCTCTCATATCCCATCTGAATGACGCCAATCGCGGCGAAATCCTGCGTGATGGCTTTCAGGTGGTACTGGCTGGACCGCCGAATGCGGGTAAATCCAGTCTGCTTAATGCTCTGGCGCGCCGCGATGTGGCAATTGTCTCAGGCCAGGCAGGAACCACGCGCGATGTCATTGAAGTGCGGCTCGATCTAAAGGGCTTACCAATTGTCATCTCCGATACCGCCGGGATCAGGGACGCCGCAGCAGCCATTGAAGAGATCGAAAGTATCGGGATTGAACGATCAAAGGCGCGCGCTCGCACCGCCGATCTGGTGCTGTGGCTGAATGATCTGAATGAGCCACCGATTGTGCCGCCGGAGGGTTTCACAATTGATGCTGGTGGCAGGGCTAGCGCTGCGCTTCTTATTGTTGGCACCAAAGCTGATCTGCTTGATCAGGTTGGTGGTTCTGCAGAATCGGGCCCAGATGCTTTAAGCAGACCCCGTGAGATCGATAAGCGGAAATCCACGCGGCAGGACGGATCCGGTAGTAGTCGCAGTAATATCCTGAACGACGGCGCCGTGATCTCAGTTGTCTCCGGGGCGGGATTATTAGAACTCACCCAGCAGATTGCCGACTTTGCCGCTGATCGACTTGCCAATCAGGCAGGGCCGGCATTGACCCAGATCCGGCATCGGCAGAATCTCGAACAATCTCTGAAATGGCTGGGCATCTATCTGGATGGCTCAACGGCTGATCCTGAGCTGCGCGCCGAAGAGTTGCGGCAAGCGGCCCTGGCGCTGGGCCGGATTACCGGTCATGTGGATGTCGAAGACGTACTTGGTAAAATCTTCAGCAGCTTTTGTATTGGCAAATAGCCGTTTAACGGCGCGCGGATGTTAAGTTTGCCTATCGGGGTACTTGACCGGCGACTGGAAAGCCGAGAGTTGTTTCACGTGAAACAGATTGGCGGAGCAGCCCGGCAATCGGCCCATGCGGGACCTCCCAACATCAGGACACATGATTGTACCAGTTCAAACGAGTGTCCTGATACCAGGACAATGGCCAGTAACGATATCCGGCGGTCTCCAGCTGACAGATTGCGCCATACATCCCGCGTAAACCTTGCCAGAATTGGCTTATAATGCTGTAAGGCTGGAATGAAACAGGAAGCTCAAGCCATATATGATGTGATCGTTGTCGGCGGCGGCCATGCAGGTACCGAGGCAGCAGCGGCTTCAGCGCGTCTTGGCGCCAAAACCGGGCTGCTTACGCACAAGGCCAGCACCATTGGCGAGATGTCCTGTAATCCGGCGATTGGCGGTTTGGGTAAAGGACATCTGGTGCGCGAAGTCGATGCCCTCGATGGCCTGATGGCGAAAGTCGCTGACGCGGCGGGAATTCAGTTTCGGCTGCTCAATCGTTCAAAAGGACCGGCGGTTCACGGGCCACGCGCTCAGGCAGACCGCAAGCTTTATCGCCAGGCCATGCAGGCCGCTATTGCGCAGATTGATAATCTCGATGTGATAGAGGCCGCCGTTGAAGATCTGATTGTTCGCGGCGGGGTCGTGGTCGGCTTGCGTGCCGCTGATGGCCGAGAATTTCCATGCGGCGCCGTTGTCCTGACCACAGGAACCTTTCTCAATGGGCTCATCCATCGCGGCGAGACCAAAATCCCAGCTGGCCGGGTTGGCGATGCGCCAGCCTTGAAACTGTCGGAACGGCTTTATGCCCTTGGCCTGGAGATGGGACGGCTGAAAACCGGCACGCCGCCGCGGCTTGATGGCCGCACGATCGACTGGGCCAACCTGCAGCGCCAGCCCGGTGATGACACGCCTGTACCGTTTTCCTTCATGAGCGACAAGATCACAACCCGGCAGATTGATTGTCATATTACTACGACGACAGCCGCGACCCATGATATCATCAAGGCCAATCTCGACCGGGCGCCGATTTATTCTGGCCAGATTGAAGGTGTCGGACCGCGCTATTGTCCCTCCATTGAAGATAAGGTCGTGCGCTTTGCTGATCGTGATGGCCATCAGATCTTTCTTGAACCCGAAGGACTGGACGACGACACGGTCTATCCCAATGGCATTTCAACGTCCTTGCCGCAGGAGGTTCAAGAGGACTTCCTGCGCACCATTCCCGGACTGGAAAATGCGCGGATCACCCAAGCCGGATATGCCATTGAATATGATTATGTCGATCCGCGCGGCTTGTTGCCGACACTGGAAGTCAAATGTCTGTCCCGTCTCTATCTGGCTGGACAGATCAACGGCACGACGGGCTATGAAGAAGCCGCAGCGCAGGGCCTGGCCGCTGGGCTCAATGCGGCGCTCGCTGTTTCAGGGGGGGCGCGTGATTTTGTTGTATCGCGAGCCGATGGATATCTTGGCGTCATGATCGATGATCTGACGACGCGCGGGGTTCTGGAGCCCTACCGCATGTTCACTTCGCGCGCTGAATATCGCTTACGGCTGCGCGCCGATAATGCCGATCAACGGCTCACACCCCTGGGGTTACGGCTTGGCTGTATCGCAAATGACCGTGCGGCGGCCTTCGCGGACAAATCCCGCGCTCTGGCGGATGGCGAAACATGCCTCCGCGCTTTGGGACTATCACCCAATGAGGCTGCCAGGCATGGATTGAAGATCAACAAGGACGGCAAGCGGCGCAGCGCTTATGATTTGCTTGGATATCCCGATATTACTGTGACGCAATTGGTGGGTATTTGGCCGCAGCTTGGCGACATCAGGCAGCCGATTTTGCGACAGCTCGCCGTTGACGCGCGATATGCGGTTTATCTGCAGCGGCAGGATGCGGATGTGGCGGCCTTTAAAAAAGATGAGGCGATTACTATTCCGGGCGATTTTGACTATGATACAGTTGCCAGCCTGTCCAATGAGATCCGCCAGAAGCTGGCCAAACATCGACCGGCCTCATTGGGTCAGGCTTCGCGTATTGACGGCATGACGCCGGCGGCGTTGCTTTTGCTTCATGCGAATTTGAAGAAGCTGCGATCAAAGGCTGGGCGTAAAACCGGCACGGCGTGATAATGCGCAGCCGTAAAGCTGGATTACGTCAGGGCGAGCAGCTGAGAACAGGCCCCATTTTGGCTGCTTGCTTGGCTCTGGACTGTCTCTAAGATTGCGGACACTGCCAGTTCAGCTGGCTCGGTGCATCGCCATTAATGCGGACATTAGGATGAAGGTCTCCCCCATGCCGGATACAGCGCGGACTTTGGCCATAAAGGGTCCTGAAGACTTTGCCGCTCAGTTTCCTGTTTCACGTGAAACACTGGAGCGCCTGAAAACTTATGCCGCCCTGCTGCCGCAATGGCAAAAGGCGGTTAATCTGGTGGCCAGGAGCACAATTGATAACCTGTGGGATCGTCATATTGCGGATTCCGCGCAGCTGTTTGATCTGGCTCCGGAGGCGCGGACATGGCTGGATATCGGATCAGGCGCCGGGTTTCCAGGTCTGGTGATTGCAATTTTGCGGGCGCAGCACGGCCAAGGCGGCGTGACCTTGATCGAAAGTGACCGCAGAAAATGCGCTTTTATGAAAGAAGTGTGCCGCCAGACCGGGATCGCTGTGGACATCGTGGAAGAACGAATCGAATCATCCGCGACTCACGATAGAGTGGGCAGTGTCGAT
>JAJRRE010000111.1 GCA_024279745.1 Alphaproteobacteria bacterium | reverse complement strand
GATCCGCTGGGGCCGATAATCGCAACGGACTGGCCAAGGTGAACCTTGAAATCCACACCGCGCAAAATCTCGACCGGACCGGCGCGCGACGTCAGTGTCAGGCCAACCTGTTCAAGATCTATCACCGGTGCCTGATCGGCCAGTTTACCGGTGTCGGCGCGCGTGGCTATTGTTTGCAAAGATGTCACGTTGAGAGTGCTCCAATTGGAAGGGCTGTTGCCATTATCCGGGCCAGTTTATACACGATAGAAGCAGTTGGGCGAAAACGCCGTCCGATCTGGCGGGGGGCTTGAACCTGGCCAAGGCCCGCTGTTGCATTATGGCGCCTAAGAGCGCCGGGGCTAAATCTTATGAGGATCACCCACTATGTCACGGTTCGAAATGTTGAGACCAAGATTTGCGCAAATAATCAAGCGCCATAGGGACCAGATGGGGGCTGCGGCGCGAAACATCAAATTTTGCACGGCTTTTCTCGCACTGCTGGTTCTATTGGGCACCGCAAGCACGGGTTTTGCGGCCGGCGCCAGTTCGTCGGCCTCTTCGCCGCTACCCGCCCAAAAATCCGGAGCGCTCATCAACATCGTCGCCTTTGGTGATAGTCTGACGGCCGGTTATGGCCTACGCCCGCGCCATGCCTTCCCGGTAAAACTTGCTAAGGCTTTGAAAGCGCGCGGGTTTAACGTTAAAATCGCCAATGCCGGCGTTTCAGGCGATACAACAGCCGCCGGTTTGGCACGGCTCGACTGGTCAATACCAGCTGGCACCGACGCGGTGATCGTGGAGCTGGGCGCCAATGATGGGTTGCGCGGGCTTAGTGCCAAAGCCGCGCGGCGCAATCTTGAGAAAATTGTCGCCCGGTTGAAATCACGAAAACTTGAGGTGCTGATCGCCGGTATCCCGCCGCCGCGCAATTTCGGCCGTTCCTATGCGAAAATATTCGGCGGTATGTTCGCGCAGATCGCGAAAAAGCACGGCGCCTTGTATCACGCCAATTTCCTGCAAGATGTCATGCTTAGACCGAAACTTAATCAATCAGACGGGCTGCACCCCAATCCAGAGGGCACCGCGATTGTTGTGGCCAATATTTTGCCGCTGGTCGAGAAACTGATTGCGCGTGTGCAGGCGCGGCGGCTCATCCAGTCAAGTAACTGACGGACCCAGAACCGGCGGACATTTACTCGACGGGCACATTGATGACCAGAGAGCTGATGGGATGGCCAGAGAGTTGACGGACCGGGCGAACAGCATCAATGCTGGTATTGGATCAACACCATTGCGGCAATGCGTGAAGGACTGGCGCAATGTCTGGCGCAATCTCTGCCCGCCATTCCAGCACCGCCAACAGCAGGAGACATCATGCCCCGACTTTTTTCCGGCATTGAAATTCCCTCTGACATTGCGCTGCGGTTAACCCTGGCCGGAGCACCACTGAACAAAGCCCGCTGGACCGCGCAGGAAGATTTGCATCTGACTTTGTATTTTGCCGGCGACCTCCCAACAGATGTGGCCGACGAATGGGCGCGCCGTTTGGCCCTAATCAATTTTGCCGCCTTTGATATCACAATTGCCGGGCTGGGGATATTTGGCAAAAGTCGCCCGCGTTCTCTTTGGGCGGCAATTGAGCCCAATCAGGCATTGCTTGACTTACACGATGCGCATCGTCAAGCGGCCCGCCTGTGCGGCATTCGCCCGGAGGTAAATCCTTATAAACCGCACATAACTTTGGCGCGTTTCAGCGGCACCAGCAAAGATGCGGTTTCGCAATATCTGGCCGGTAATGCCGATCTACGCTGCGCGCCGTTTACGGCCAGGGCGGCGACTTTATTTTCTGCTCGCCCGCATCGCGGCGGCGGCCCGTTTCCCGTTGAGCAACGTTTTGCGTTTCTGGGCGCCGATTCAGAATTTCAATAACCGCATTTGGTGGCCAGGTCGGGGGCGGCGATAACAGTCCGCTCCTCCCAAGGGCCGCGCGATACTGACCTTGAGACAGTTCACGAATGCACAGTCTTTAACCCTTTACCGGGATCGATTTGAGCAAACCAGCGCATCCAGCCTCAACCAGATCCAAAGACGTTTCAAACACATCTTGGCTGCAACTCCACGGATCGGGTACATTGCGTTCGGACTGTTCCGGGGCATGATCAAGCAGCAAAGATATTTGTGCTTTTGAGCCGGGAGGCGCGGCGGCAATCAAATTGGCTTTATTCTGCCGATCCATGGCGACGATATAGTCGCATTCATTGAAATCCGCCGCCTTGAGTTGCCGCGCCCGTTGGTCTGAAATATCGATGCCGCGCGCCAGTATCGTAGCTTGCGCTTCACTGTCTGGCGCTTGCCCAATATGCCAACTGGAGGTCCCGGCGGACTCCACCTCAAATTCATCGCCGCGCCCAGCGGTCTTGGCGAATTCTTTGAAAACACCTTCAGCCATTGACGAACGGCAGATATTCCCAAGACAGATAAACAAAACTTTGGTCATTTTCAAAACCCTGATTAGCGTTGTATCTCCTGTGGTGAGATCAAGGAGTTCTAACACATGACTTCGATAGAATAGAAATGGATGCTGGAGCGCCGAAGCCGTGCATCGGCCCGCCCGCCCGCAAATCTCTCCTTCAAGACCGTTGGACTATCGAAACCGGCTGCCTACAGGTCAGTCGCCCGGCCAGCGATATTTGGGTTTGCCACCAAGGCCGAATAGTTTGGAAAAGCCACTGGACGGTTTTTTGGATTTCGCCCGCCGTCTAATCCGTATGGGCGCCGGGCGCCGAACACCACGCCGGGAACGCGAGCCTGCGCGCGTCCGACGAACGCTGCCATCGTCATAGGATATTCGCAGACGGCGACGTTTTGGACGTTGTCGCCGCTGGTCTTGATCCGCTTTGCCAGGAACAGAACCGGCAAACTCTTCTACGGCATGGGGAACCAATTTTTTGCCGGTGACCGCGTTGGACTGTGTGGTAGATCGCCCTTCGTCAGTAACGCCGTTATTTACCAGTCGCGGGGACTGTTTGATAACTGCACGTTCGGCGTCCGCACTGTCCAAGCCGGGCGTGGGTACTTCATTATTTTTGCGGCGAGCGTTGAAGTCTTCGGATTGCAGCTGGCCCTGATCCCGCGCCGCATTCGCCGCTATGTCCGTCTTGTTGGCGAAACGAACAAATTTGCGCCGCTGCCTATTGCCGGCGAGAAATTCAATATCGCCCTCCTGTCGCGCCAGTTTACGCTGACGGGATTCATTCAACTCATAGAATTTGTGGCGGTCGGTTTCTGCTGCAGACCACGCTGGCGGACGGCAACCGCAACCGGCAATTCGTTTCTTGCGAAACAAAAATGCGGTCTTGGTTTTGCGATAAGAACGGCCGCCTAGATCGACCATGTCGCCCGGTTGCTGATGCAGGGACAGAGTGTAAAGCTTG